>NZ_BAIO01000141.1 GCF_000613305.1 Komagataeibacter kakiaceti JCM 25156 | reverse complement strand
CGCCTTTGGCGCGCAGACCGGTCTGCAGATTGCGTTCGACAGCGCCACGATAGCGGGCGCACGCTCAGGGGCGGTGAGCGGGCAGATGACTGCGGAACAGGCGCTTGCCAGCCTTCTGGCGGGCACGGGCATCAGTTACCACAGAACCGGGGCGCATTCCGTCTCGCTCGTCCGCGCGCCTGCCGCCATCCCCCTTGATCCGGTGCGGGTGGAAGGGCAGGGGAACGGGGGCGGCAGACAAGGGTGGAAAGAAGAGCAGATCGCCGTTTACGCCACATCGGGGCGGGCAGGGCTTGTGCCCAAAAATTCGAGTGCGGCCACCAAGACCGACACGCCATTGATCGAAACCCCGGAATCCGTATCCGTCGTAACCCGCGCGCAACTGGACCAGCAGAACGCCCGCACCATAGCCGAGGCCCTGCGGTATAATGCCGGTGTGTCGGGGGATGTGGCATCGGGTTACACCACACGGTTCGACATGGTGGAAATCCGCGGCTTCCAGGGGGCCGCAGGCGCGGATGAGTTTGTTGACAACCTGCGCCTGTTCAACGGTGCCTACTACGCCACCCAGCAGATTGACCCGTATCTGCTGGACCGGATCGACATCCTCAAGGGGCCGCCTTCGGTCCTTTACGGGCAGTCCAATCCCGGCGGCGCCATCGTGCTGACCACGAAACAGCCAACGGCCACGCCCGTCCACTCCATCTCGGTCGAGGGCGGAACATACGGCTACGTGCGCGGCACCGCCGATTTTGGCGGGCGGATCGACCGTGATGGCAAGTGGCTGTACCGGATCGCCGCGACTGCCACCACCTCGGGCACGCAGGACGAACACACCCGCAACGAACGCTTCGGCGTCCTGCCATCGCTGACATGGACCCCCAATGACCGCCTGACCATGACGCTCTCCGCCTTCTGGCAGCGTGACCCGCGTGGCGGCAATTTTGATACCGCGCCGCTGGAAGGCACCATCCTGCCCAACCCGAATGGCAAGATTTCGGACCATTTCTACCCCGGTGACCCGAATTTCGAGACCTACAAGCGCACCCAGACGGCGGTGAACTACCGCCTGAGCTACCAGATTGCGCCCAACTGGACCTTCAAGTCATTTGCCCGTTACGCGAATGTGGGGGCGTTTTTCCAGCAGGTGTCCTCGGGCGGGATGCTCGATGATGACAACCGCACGCTGGAGCGCGCGGCCTACGGGTCGGAGGAGCATTTCGACACGGTCACGGTGGAAGAACAGATCGTTGGCCATTTCCGCACCGGACCGGTCAAACACAACGTGATCATTGGCGGCAACTGGCAGAATATCCGTGATTCAGCGAACCTGTATTACGGCGACGCCCCCTCGCTGGATGTCTTTTCACCAACCTATGGCCAGACTATTGGCAAGCTGGACCTGTATGAAGATCAGAGCATCACCACCAATCAGGAAGGCATATATGGCGAGGACCAGATGACATGGGGCAGGCTGCACGTGCAGGGCGGCGTACGCCATGACTGGTCCACCATCGACACCCGCGACCAGACCGATAGCGGCGGCAGCTTCAACCAGGCGGACCAGGCCACGACGTGGCGTGGCGGCATCCTGTATGCCTTCCCCATCGGGCTTTCACCCTATTTCCATTACGCGGAATCCTTTCAGCCTGCCAACAACCTGTCCTTCAACGGCACGCCGTTCAAACCCACGCGGGGGCGGCAGTTTGAAGTGGGGCTGAAATACCAGCCGCATGGCTTCAACGGCTTTTTTACGGCCGCACTATATGACCTGAAGCAGAGCAACGTGCTGGTCACCGATCCGGTCCATATCGATTTCTATACCCAGACCGGCGGCATCCGCTCGCGCGGGATCGAACTCGAAGCCCATGTGGACCTGACCCGCAACCTGAACATCATCGCGGCCTATACCTATCAGGATGTTGCCTATACGCGCGGCAGTGGCAACCTGACCGGCGAGCGCCCGATTGCGGTGCCCAAACAGACATTCTCGGTCTGGGGGCATTACGACCTGCGCAACGGCCCGCTGCGGGGCTTAGGGTTTGGCGCGGGCGTGCGCTACAACGGTAATACGCTGGTGGACAACACGCTGGAATATGTCACACCCAGCTATGTGCTGGTGGATGCGCAGGCACAGTACGCGCTGGACACCGTGGCCCCCCGGCTGAAGGGCATGCTGTTTCAGGTCACCGCGCAGAACCTGCTCAACCAACGTTACTACCCCAGTTGCGCAGGTGCTGACACCGGCTGTTATATCGGCGCAAACCGCAATGTGATCGGCAAGGTGACGTATAGCTGGTGATGACTGCAAATATTAACTATCAGTTATGCGATTATCGCATGACACAGCGAAGGCATCCCATACAGACGATCCATCCCGACAGGAAATAACAGCGCGCGGCGACAGCAGTCCGATATTTTGGGACAGATTCATGCAACATACTGATTTTAATACACTTTTATAAGAACCAAAAAAACATGTCGCATGTGTCCCGACGGTGACATACGAAACATCGACTACATCATACGCAACTTGAATATGCGAATGATTGTTATTACAGGACATAAAAACAGCAGGAGATACGACGCGCGATAAGGCAAAGCCCCGTACGTCGATCTTCTTGGAAAGCGGTGCCCGTGTCCTACCGCCAGCTTTTTGCAACGGTTTTTACGGATTATTTCCTGTTTGAGAACCTGCCGCACCCCGATGAACGGACCTTGGCCCTTGCGGCATACTGGGGGGAACGGTTGGGCCTTACCCACAAGGTCAGGCTGGAGCAGAGCCGTTTCAGCACCACCGACCTTTCCACTGGCCAGCGCGGGCCTCTGGCGCTGGTGCAGGCGCTTGCTGAACACCGGCCAGTCCTGATGCTGGACGAGTGGGCAGCCGATCAGGACCCGGTTTTCCGCCGTGTTTTTTACACTGAAATCCTGCCTGAACTGAAAGCGGCAGGGCGAACGCTGATCGTCATCTCGCATGATGACCATATCATCCATCTGGATGAAGGGCGCATCATAAACGACAGCCACCCGACCGGAACGGGGCAGGAGAGGCATGCCACGCGGGCACAGGGACACCATCCATCGGAAAAAGGCACCATGGTCCCGCCGGTAATATAAAAACCGGGTTTCTTATGAAAAAATCCGCCACTGGCTCGTCTTTATAACAGAGGCGGCATTCCGGCCGGTTTGCTGACAGGACGACAGGGCCGGACGCCTGCTGATTTTTTTCGGGATAGTCAGAGGCACGACGCAATGGAACAGGCTGGAACCGGTGCAGATTTTATTTGCAACTCATTCTCACAATCATTATTAAAATGATGGTTCCCATGACACGCCGCGCCCTTCGCCGATGGTTCAGCGTTCATAAGTGGACCAGCCTTGTCTGCACCGTCTTCCTTCTGAGCGTATGCGTAACCGGATTGCCGATGCTGTTTTCCGAGCAGATATGGGACATTTTCGTGGGTGATGACGACCCACCTTACGAAAGTTTGCCTGCGGATATACCGAATGCCAATCTCGACGTAATCGTGCAAAAGGCGAGGGCGCTCTATCCGGGGCAGATCATCACCAACGTCTCTCCCGACGATGACGAACCTGCCATGCTGGTCTCCATGGCGCCGAGCTGGCAGGCGCTGAAGGACGACGAGAACCATCCCGACCGCCATTCCGGCCACTGGATCAAGTTCGATGCTCATTCGGCAAAGGTGCTGAAACAGTCGCGCCCCGCCGATGCCCCGAAAGAGCCGCGCACCTGGACCGGCGTCATCCTTGGCATATGCACGCGCCTGCACATGAACCTGTTCGCGGGCCTTCCCGGTGCGCTGTTCATGGGCGCGATGGGGGTGGTGTTCTTGGCATCGCTGGTGTCCGGCACCGTGCTGTATGGCCGCTTCATGAAGCGGCTGCCATTCGGCTCGGTCCGAACGGATCGGGCCTCGCGCCTGACCTGGCTCGATTTGCACAACCTGCTGGGGGCTACCACGCTGACTTGGGCGACGGTGGCGGGCTTTACCGGGCTGGTCAACGAACTCCAGACCCCACTCTTCGGCCTGTGGCGCGTCACCGATGTGCGCCAGATCCTCAAGCCCTACGCCAATCTGCCGGTGCTATCGCAGGATCATCTATCCTCGGTGCAGGCCGCGTTCGACACGGCGGCAAAGGCGGCCCCCGGCAATGAGGTGACCGGCCTATCCTTCCCCGGTGCCTCCTTCGGCAGTCCGGTGCATTACGTGCTCTGGACGCGTGGTGCGACACCTTTACGCGCCCGACTGTTTACCCCGGTGCTGATCGATGCCCGCACGGGTGAACTGACCGGGGCCTATCCCATGCCGTGGTATCTGCGCTTCCTCGAAATCTCCCGTCCCCTGCATTTCGGCGATTATGGCGGCATGCCGCTGCGTATCCTGTGGGCACTGCTCGATGTGGTGGTGATCGGCGTGCTGGTCAGCGGTCTGGTACTGTGGGCGGGCAAGCGGAAAGTTGCCACCGACGCCCGTCTGCGGGCGCTGGGGTACGAACTGGATGACGCGGACGATGCGGCTGTTCCTGCCCTGACGGCGGAGACGGCCCGATGAACGCCGTCGCTCCCGAAATTCCCATGCCACCTCCGCCTGTTTCGGCATCACGTCCGTCCGTTGCCATCTGGCCATGGCCGATCGCGCTGGGGCTACTCACGACCTTCGGCCTGCTGTCTGCCCTGCTGGGCCAGCACGGCGTCTGGCTGGCCCTGTCCTGGGCCGCCCTCTCCATTCCCCTCATCGTGACGGTCGCCTGCGTCCGCCGGGCATGGTGCCGCACACCGTCTGTCAAAGGAGGTCAGTCATGACCCCGATCTCGTTCTCCCCATGGGACATGTTCCTCAACGCCGGTCCCGTTGTCCGCTGCGTCATGATCCTGCTGGCCGCAGCCTCGCTGCTGACCTGGACCATCTTCATCGCCAAGTCGGTCGAACTGCTGCGTGTGCGCCTTACGCTCCAGAAGGCCGAGAAAGCGCTGGAAGAGGCCAATACGCTGGACCTCGGCAAGGAATGGACACGGGGGAATTCGTCCATTGCCCACACGCTGGTCATGGCCGCCGAGACCGAGCGCAAACGCTCTGCCGACATCCCCGATGACAGCGAGGGCTGAAGGAACGCATCGTCCTGCATCTTGAACGGCTGGAAGCGGCCGAGGGGCGCAGGCTGCTGCGCGGCACCGGCGTTCTGGCCACCATCGGGGCGACGTCGCCCTTCATCGGCCTGTTCGGCACGGTCTGGGGCATCATGACCTCGTTCACCGGTATCGCGGCCAGCAAGGCGACCAGCCTTGCCGTGGTGGCCCCCGGC
>NZ_BAIO01000142.1 GCF_000613305.1 Komagataeibacter kakiaceti JCM 25156 | reverse complement strand
CTGGCCGATGATTCGGGATTCTGCGTCGCGGCGCTGGGGGGCGCGCCGGGCATTTTTCTCGGCCCGCTGGGCAGGACCGGAAAAGGATTATCCCGACGCCATGCGCCGTATCCATGACCGCATGGGAAACAACCCCGACCGCAGCGCGTGGTTCATATCCGTCCTGTGCCTGGCATGGCCCGATGGCCGCACCGAAAGCTTCGAGGGGCGGATTGACGGGCATGTCATCTGGCCGCCCCAGGGCAGGAACGGGCACGGCTATGACCCGATCTTCGCCCCCGGCGCTAGCGCGCGCAGCTTTGCGATATGAGCGACGCGGAAAAGAACACCATAAGCCATCGCGCGCTGGCCTTCGCCCTGTTCCGCGAAAGCTGCCTGCCCGCCGCGAACTAAGCAGCTGACGGGAAAGCCCGTCCACGCAACATCGGCAAGAACCTGCCCCTGAACAAAAAAGGCTGGCCCCCCTGCGGGAGCCAGCCTTTTTTCCATCAGTGCATCGGGTTCAGCGCCCGGTCATGATCCGTTCCACCAGTTCGCTCACGCTGGGCACGTAACCGTTGGCGTAAAGCGGATCGGTCGCGAAACGCCACGCATTGGTGCCGCCGAACATGAGGTTGTGGTCCATGACCTCATCCTGATCCGGGCCATGGGCATGCGCCACCGCCTGCAGCGTTTTCTGGATGCAGTACGAACGCGGGTCCGCCTTGTGCCCGTTGGAATAGGCGGGCGGCTTCTGCGACCAGTTGGAAAAGCGACATTCCGACAGGCAGCCCATGCAGGCCCCCTGATCGGCCAGAATCTCGCGCGCCTTTTCCGGGGTCACGAACACCAGCGTGTTATCCGGCGTGCGCATGGCCTCGGTATAGCCTTCCTCCATCCACAGCCGCGCGCGCTGTCCGTCGGTCGGGGTGACATAAACCTGCCGCCCGCGCGCGCCGATGGCCAGCGCCATGGTATGCGCGCCCAGTTCCTCGGGCGAGAAGGGAATCTGCCGCTCGGAACGTCCGCGCAGCTCGCCGAGGAAGGCATTGTTCACGGCGGAGGAATAGAAACCCGTGGGGGAGAAGCGGTTCAGGAACACATCCCCCTTCTTCAGTGTCAGCAGGCGGCGCTTCCACGAATCGGGAATGGGGCTTTCACGCGTCAGCAGCGGACGGGTGCCGAACTGGAAGACGATCGGCCCGAGTTCGGGGTTGTCGATCCAGTCCTGCCATTCCTCCAGCCACCATACGCCACCGGCCATGATGATGGGCGTCTCATCCAGCCCGAAAGCCCGCATCTGCTTGCGCAGCGCCAGCACGCGGGGGAACGGATCCTCCGGCGCCAGCGGGTTTTCGGTATTGGACAGGCCGTTATGGCCACCCGCGCGCCAGGGGTCTTCATACACCACCGCGCCCAGCAGCTCCGCCACCTTGTGATAGGCGCGCCGCCACAGGGCGTTGAACGCCCGCGCGGAGGAAACGATGGGATAGTAATGGATGCCAAACCGCGCCGCGATTTCGGACAGGCGGTACGGCATGCCCGCGCCGCAGGTCAGGCCCTGTATCAGCCCCGGCGCGCCTTCCAGCACCCCGTTGATGACACGCTCCGCCCCACCCATTTCCCACAGGATGTTGGCATGGATGCGTCCGCGCCCGCCCGCGATCTCATGGGCGATGCGCGCCTGGGCGATACCGCCGCGAATGGCGTAATCGACCAGTTCCTCGTGCCGTTCGCGCCGCGTCCTGCATGATATTCCTGCGGGATCACGTTGCCGCTTGCATCATAGGAATCGGCATTCACGATCGAAACCGTGCCTGCCCCCCCGGCTGCGGCCCAGTGCCCGGCGGATACGCCGGTTGAGATCGAGACGCCCTTCCCCCCCTCGACCAGGGGCAGAATATCCGTCCCGCCCATTCGGATCGCATTGATCGGCTTCATCACCATTCCATCGTCATGTATCTGCCCGCGCGCAGGGGAAAACCCGCAGGCCCCCCTGCGCGTCGGACCGTCCTATCGACCCGGCCGCCGCGTATCAGCGCGCGGCGGGCGCACGACCGGGCTTGGCGCCAACCGTGTCGGTAATGTCGGCGCCGGTTTCCTGATCGACCACGCGCATGGACAGCTTGACCTTGCCGCGATCATCAAAGCCCAGAACCTTCACCTTCACCTCGTCCCCCTGCTTGACGACATCGGTCGTCTTGGAGACGCGGCCCTGCGCCAGTTCGGAGATGTGGACAAGACCGTCACGCGGGCCAAGGAAGTTCACGAACGCCCCGAAATCGGCGGTCTTCACCACCTTGCCATTGTAGATCTGGCCCACTTCGGGTTCGGCCACAATGCCACGGATCCGCTCGATGGCCTTTGTGGCCTGATCGTCGGAAGTCGCGGCGATCATGATCGTGCCGTCATCGTTGATATCGATCTTCGCGCCCGAATATTCAACGATCTCACGGATGACTTTACCGCCCTGACCGATCACATCGCGGATTTTTTCCTTCGGCACGGAGATCGTGGTGATCTTCGGCGCGGAGGAGGACACATCCGAACGGCCTTCGGTCAGCGCCTTGGCCATCTCGCCCAGGATGTGCATGCGGCCCTGACGGGCCTGACCCAGCGCGATCTTCATGATTTCCGGCGTGATGGACGTGATCTTGATATCCATCTGGAGCGCGGTCACGCCCTGCTCGGTGCCGGCCACCTTGAAGTCCATGTCGCCAAGGTGATCTTCATCACCAAGGATGTCGGACAGGACGGCGAAGTCCTCGTCTTCCTTGATCAGCCCCATGGCGATACCGGCGACCGGGCGCTTGAGCGGCACACCGGCATCCATCAGCGCAAGCGAGGTGCCGCACACCGTCGCCATGGAAGACGAACCGTTGCTTTCCGTGATCTCGGACACGACACGCATGGTGTACGGGAAGGTGTCCTTGCCCGGCAGCAGCGGATGGATCGCGCGCCACGCCAGCTTGCCATGACCGATTTCACGACGGCCGGGGGAACCCATGCGCCCGCACTCACCCACCGAGAAGGGGGGGAAGTTGTAGTGCAGCATGAAGTTGGTGCGGTATTCGCCTTCCAGCGCGTCCACCACCTGCTCATCCTGCGCCGTGCCCAGCGTGGCAACAACCAGCGCCTGCGTCTCGCCACGGGTAAACAGGGCGGAGCCATGCGCGCGCGGCAGGATGCCGACTTCGGAC
This sequence comes from Komagataeibacter kakiaceti JCM 25156, assembly GCF_000613305.1. Next base: position 2,093 of record NZ_BAIO01000142.1, on the reverse strand, counting down.
ACGATGGGGCGAATCGTTTCCAGATCACGCCCGTCGATGCGGTAGCCGGTGTCCAGCACCTCGGTGCGCACCACGTCGGCTTCCAGATCCTTGATCATCGGCTTGGCGGCGTCGGCGTCGGCCTCGCCGATCTTGGCGAGAATCGCTTCACGCGCGGCGGCGACCTTCTTGTAACGCACCTGCTTGGCGCGCTCCTTGTAGCTTCGGCGATCAGGGCGCGACCGGCCTTGTCCACCTTCTTGCGCAGCTTGATTTCCTCGGCCGTCGGCTCGGCCAGTTCCCACGGCGCCTTGGCCGCGCTCTCGGCCAGGTCGATGATCAGGTCAATCACCGGCTGGAAGGCTTCATGGCCGAAGGTCACGGCGCCCAGCATCACGTCCTCGGACAGCTCGGCCGCCTCGGACTCGACCATCAGCACGCCTTCCGCCGTTCCGGCCACGACCAGGTCGAGTTCGCTCTCACGCACCTGCGAAATGGTCGGGTTCAGGATGTAGCTGCCATCGCTGTACCCCACACGCGCGGCGGCGACCGGGCCAAAGAACGGAATGCCCGACAGCGTCAGCGCGGCCGAACAGCCGATCAGCGCCACAACCGCCGGATCATTTTCCATGTCATGGCTCAGCACGGTGGCCACGACCTGCACTTCGTTGCGGAAGTTTTCGGGGAACAGCGGCCGGATCGGGCGATCGATCAGGCGGGAGTTCAGAACCTCGGCCTCGCTCGGGCGGCCTTCACGCTTGAAGAAGCCACCGGGGATCTTGCCCGCGGCGTAGGCCTTTTCCTGATAGTTGACCGTAAGCGGGAAGAAATCCTGCCCCGGCTTTACGCTCTTGGCGCCAACAGCCGTGCAGAGCACCACCGTATCCCCATAGGTGACCACCACCGCGCCATCGGCCTGACGGGCGACCTTGCCCGTTTCCAGCACCAGCGGGCGACCGCCCCACTCGATTTCCTTGCGAAAATAATTGAACATCCAGACAAACCCTGTCCGTTGACTGCCGCAATGCTGGCGGGCCGGACGTGGGAACATATGATGGCAGCGCCTCGGACGGCATGGAGTGATGACGGCTCCGCCGCCAATACACCATGTGGCCTGAAACGCTGCGATCCGGTCCGGACATTTCCGCCGTTGCGTCGGCAGCGAGTTGATGGCGCCCGTTATGGACGCCTGAAAATATCCGACCGCGCCGGGCACGGGCATGTCAGGGCATGCCCCGCGCCCGGACGGGCCGTGCGGGAACGCATTATGACCGCGTTCCCGCGTGGTCGCAAATCAGCGACGCAGGCCGAGGCGCTTGATCAGTGTTTCGTAGCGGCTCTGGTCCTTGCGCTTGACATAGTCCAGCAGGCGGCGGCGGCGGCCGACCAGCATCAGCAGGCCACGGCGGGAATGGAAATCCTTCGCGTGGGTCTTGAGATGGTCGGTCAGGTTCACGATCCGCTCGGTCAGCAGGGCGACCTGCACTTCCGGTGAGCCCGTGTCCGTGGCGGCGGTCTGGTATTCGCCAATCAGCGCCGTGCGGCGTTCAGCAGTAATCGACATCGTTTTCTCCATTAAAGATTCATTCGGTTCACAGCATGCGTACCGATCGCAGCCAGCCATCCACGGGGCGGCACAGCCCGACCACACGCGCCCCGTCCATTGCACGCACGACCCCGCTGCGGGGGTCGGTGTGGTCCGGCATCCGGTCCGCCAGAACGCCCAGGTCAAGTGCCTGGCCGTATGACAGGGCATCCGCTTCCTCACGTGTCAGGGCCAGCGCCGGGATGTCGGCCAGCGCGGTCGCGACCGGAAGGAGCAGATCCGGTGGAGCAGGCGCGTTGTCGGCGCTTGCGACAATTTTGTCCAGCACAATCGCATCGGATTCATCAAAAGGCCCGACCCGGAGCCGCCGCAGCGCCGCCACATGGCCCACCGTGCCGCAGGCCAGCGCGATGTCACGCGCAAGGGCGCGCATGTACACCCCCTTGCCGGATTCCACCTCGAACACCGCCGTATCGGCATCGGGGCGGGCGATCAGCTCGAAACGGTCGATCCGCGCGGGGCGCGGGGGCAGGTCGGGCGCGTTGCCCGCGCGCGCCATATCGTAGGA
>NZ_BAIO01000143.1 GCF_000613305.1 Komagataeibacter kakiaceti JCM 25156 | reverse complement strand
CCGTCAGCCACGTGCCCGAACTGATCGCGCGCGCCACCGTGGCGTGCGAGGCGCTGATACCCGGCATCCGCCCCGCGCCGTTCGGCCATATGGGTGATGGCAACATCCACTTCAACCTGGTGCAGCCCGAAGGCATGGCGCCGGAGGCCTTCCTGGCCCGCAGCCATGACATCATGGACACGGTGGCCGCGATCGTGAAGGAACTGGATGGCTCCTTCTCCGCCGAACACGGGGTGGGCCAGCTCAAGCCCTACATGATGCCCGCATGGCGTGGCGGCGCGGAACTGGCGGCCATGCGCCACATCAAGGCAGCACTTGACCCGCGCGACCTCATGAACCCCGGCAAGGTCCTGCCCCCCGCCACACAGGGCGCGTGACGCCGCGCGGCGTGGCATGTAACGGACTGTTTGCGCACCCATGCGCGGGGGGATCACCCTTTTGCCCCGGCGGGAACGGGGCTAGACAGGGGCATGCCTGTCGTCCGTCCCGTTCCAGACCGCCTTGCGCCACGCCTGTCGATTCTGGACCGCTATGTCCTGCGCCAGCTCCTGCTGGCGCTTCTGGCCAGCACCGGCGCGCTGGCGACCCTGATCTGGCTGACCCAGTCCCTGCATTTCGTATCGCTGGTGGTGGGCCGGGGGCTTTCGCTGCGCGTGTTCCTGGAACTGACCAGCCTGCTGATTCCCTCCTTCGTCGCGGTCATCCTGCCGATCACGACCTTCGTGGTGGTGCAGTTCATCTACCAGCGCCTCGGCACGGACCGGGAACTGACCGTAATGCAGGCGGCGGGGCTGTCCCCGCTCATGATGGCGCGGCCGGGCCTGCTCTGCGCGACCATCGCCACGGGGCTGTGCCTGATCCTGAATGTCTGGATCGTACCGGTTTCCTACCACGCCTTCCGGCAGTACGAATTCCAGATCCGCAACCGCATGGCCGCCTTCCTGATACAGGACGGGGTCTTCACGCAGGTATCGGACAACATGACCGTGTATATCCGCGAACGCGCCAAGGACGGCACGCTGCGCGGCATCATGGTGGAGGACGACCGCACCCCCGGCGCCGAAGCCACCATCCTGGCGGAGGAAGGCAATCTGGTCATAAACGACGAGCAGCCCCATGTGGTGCTGTTCAACGGTTCGCGGCAGGAGATCGACAGCCATACCGGACGGCTCAACGTGCTGACCTTCGCGCGCAACACCATCGACCTGTCCAGCCCGCACGGGCCGCATACCCGCCTGCCCGACGCCAACGAACTGTCGATCGCCCAGCTCCTGCACCCGGACATGCGCCAGTATTCCCGTCGTGATGAAAGCAAGATGTTCATCGAGGCATGGCGCAGGCTCAGCACGCCGTTCTGCGCGTTCTCGTTTGCCATGATCGGCCTGGTGGGGGCGATGGGCGGCAACTATTCCCGGCAGGCCAGCATCCTGCGCCCCGTGCTGGCCATACTGGCCATCGTGGCCGTGCAGGCGCTGACGCTGCTGGTGCAGAACCTTGCGTCACGCAACCTGCACCTCATGCCGCTTATGTGGATCTGCACGCTGGGGCCGGGCGTGATCTGCGCCTTTGTCCTGTTCGTGCCCGAATTCCGGGCGGACCGGGAACCCCTGTCCCGCGTGGCCGGTCCGCGCGCATGAGGCCCGCCTTCACCCTGTCGGTCTATATCGCCCGGCAGTTCACCTTCGCCACGCTGGCCGTGATCTCGTTCCTGACCGGGCTGATCACGATGTTCGACTTCATCGACCTGCTGCGCCGTGTCTCGACCCGGCCCAACGTGCCCACGTCGCTGGTCAGCCAGATCGCGCTGCTGCACGTGCCTTTCGCGTGCCTTGAAATCCTGCCCTTTGGCGTGCTGCTGGGCGGCATCATCTGCTTCTGGCGGCTTGCGCGCTCATCCGAACTGGTGGTGGCGCGGGCGGCGGGCATCTCGGCATGGCAGTTTCTGGCGGGGCCGGTCATCTGCGCGGTGCTGATCGGGGCGACGGCGACGACCTGCATCTCGCCCCTGTCCTCCATCATGTACCGCCGGGCGGAGGCGCTGGACCGCCAGTACCTGCGCGACAGCATGGCAAGTCACTCAACCTGAGCGGCGGCACCCTGTGGCTGCGGCAGGGCGATAACGGACTGGTGGACCATGGGGTGGACATCATCCACGCCCGGCGCGTCAGGCTCAGCGGGGGCGTGCTGCGCCTTGGCGCCATCACCATCTTCCGCATGGGCCCCGATGACGGGCTGATTACCCGGCTGGAGGCTGAAAACGGCTATCTGGGCAAGGACGATGGATCCTGAACGCGACGCACCAGCTCCGCCCCGACGAACTGCCCGAGGACATGGGCCGCGTCACCCTGCCCGCCGATCTGACGCTGGCGGGGGTGGAGGAAAGTTTCGCCTCCCCCGATACGCTGTCGGTCTGGGCGCTGCCGGGGTTCATCCGCCAGCTCAACCGCTCCGGCTTTTCCACCATCCGCCACCGGCTGCATTTCCAGACCCTGCTGACGCTGCCGGTCCTGTCGGGCACCATGGCGCTGGTGGCGGCGGGATTTTCCATGCGGCCCGCCCGGCGGGGCGGCGTCGTGCGCATGATCAGCTTTGGCGTGGCGGCCGGTTTCGCGCTGTTCGCCATATCCAAGATCGCGGCGCAGTTTGGTGAAACCGGCGCCCTTCCCCCTCTTCTTGCCGCCTGGGCCCCCACCGGGGCCGGGCTTTGTCTTGCGGTCACGCTACTTCTTCATCTAGAGGACGGTTAATGTCCCGTCCCCATCCCCTCCCGCGTGCGCCGTTACCGTTGCGGCCCAGCGTCGCTTCGCGGCGGCTTCCGCGCGGGATGCTGCTATGCGCGACCATGTGGGGGGGGATGATGGCGCTGGGTCTGGGGGCGCAGCTCCACCCCGCGCGCGCGGACGCGCCCAGGCGCAGCATGCCCATCCATGCCCCCAAGAGCCAGCCACAGGCCCCGGCGTCGTTTTCGGGCACCGTGTCCAATACCGACCCGATGACCTTCCAGGCCGACCATGTTTCCTACGACAGCAGAAACGGCATCGCGACATGGACCGGCAATGTCCAGATCTGGCAGAATGACCAGATCATGCGGGCGGACAGGGTCATATACGACCGCAATACCGGCATCGCCTCCGCCCGGGGCAACGTGGCGATGGTGGAGCCGGACGGGACCGTGCTGTTCACCGATTACGCCGAACTGAGCAACGGCATGCGCGATGGCATCATGACGCGCATGTACGCCCAGATGTACGACAACGCCCGGCTGGCGGCGAACGGCGTGCGCCGCACGGGCGGCAAGGTGAGCGACCTGACCCGCGTGGTCTATACCGCGTGCGAAGTCTGCGCCCGCCACCCCGAGCGCGCGCCGTTCTGGCAGATCCGCGCCTATGACGCCACGCATGACATGCAGCACAAGCGCATGGAATTCCGTGATGCGTTCGTGGATTTCTTCGGGGTGCCGATCTTCTACCTGCCCACCTTCTCCATGACCGACCCCTCGGTCCGGCGACAGAGCGGCTTTCTCACGCCCGGTTTCACGCCCCACAACCGCTACCTGGGCACCTATGTCACCATTCCCTATTACTGGGTGCTGGACAAGCAGTCGGACATTACGCTGGAGGGGCTGTTCTCCACCCGCACCGGCCCGCAGCTCAGCGCGAATTACCGCCGCTACTTCCGCAACGCGCGCCTCAACATCAATGCCGGCATCGCGTATGACACCCATCACGACATAAGCTACACCAACACCTTCGGCCAGCAGGTCGAAAGCGCGGACAACCATGGCGTGCAGGGCTATTTCTTCGGCAGCGGCCAGGTCTCGCTGAACAAGACATGGCGCGCGGGCGCGAACATACGCTGGGCCAGTTCGCCCAACTACATGCGTGACTACCGCGTGACCGGCTACGGGCAGGACACGCTCAATTCCAACGTCTATCTGGAAGGGTTCGGCACGGGATCGTATTCACGCATCGACGCCGAGGCGTATCAGGGCCTCAACCAGGGCATCATCCACAACCAGGATCTGCCATGGGTCCTGCCACGCTATACCTACAGCTATTTCGGCAGGCCCGACGCATGGGGGGGGCGGTTCAGTCTGGATACGACCGACTTCTATGTCTACCGCAACAATGGCACGTCAGACCAGCGCGGGCAGCTATCACTTAACTGGGACCGGCCGTTCCACAACAAGCTGGGCCAGATCTGGGATCTGACGCTGCATGTCGAATCCGCCATCCACCGCGCCACCGAACTCAACCAGCAGCCCAATTACGCGGGCACCACGCGCGCGCAGGTGGAAGGCCAAGTCCTGCCCACCATCGGGATGAAAATGAACTGGCCGTTCCTGCGCAGCTTCAACCACAATACGGGCACGCAGATTCTTGAACCGATCGTGCAGTTCCTCGCCGCCCCCAACACGGGCAACAGTTCATCGAGCAACATCCCCAACGAAGACAGCCTGACCTACGAATTCACGGATTCGACGCTGTTCGCCATCAACCGCTATCCGGGCACCGACCGGCTGGACGGGGGGCTGCGCGCCAATGTCGGCCTGCACAACAACTGGACATGGAACGGCCACCAGATCGACATGCTGATTGGCGAGAGCTTTCAGGAGCATGTCGATCATAACCGCATCCCCTATTCCGGCCTGAGCCATCACCTGTCGGATGTGGTGATGGGCACGCACATGGTGCCCAACCAGTATTTTGACTTCGACGGCAAGATGCGGCTCGACCCCTATGCGGGCAAGGTGGACTTTGGCGATGCGCTGGGCAGCGCGGGGTTCCAGCATTTCCGCGTAACGGGTGGCTACCTGTTCGAGCCGGTGACGCCGTATTACTATTATGCCGAAAGATCCTATACCAACACGCCGCCCGCCATTTATTACAAGCCCGTCAGCGAACTGACGGTGGGCGCGGCCTCCAACTGGGATCACTGGCATCTGGCGGCCTATCTGCGCCGGAGCCTGTCGCGCAATGAAAGCGTATCGGTCGGGGGCGACGCCGGATTCCAGAATGACTGCTTCGGGCTGGATGTCATGTATCTCAAGCAGTACACCACCATTGGTGGCCAACAGAGCAATTCGACCGTAATGTTCTCCCTTACGTTCAAAACCATCGGTACATTTGGTATGAATGGCTGACCTGATGCGTGAAAGACCGAGCCGGATGTCCTTCTTCCCCGCCACCCTTGGCGTCACCCCCCTTCCCGCACC
>NZ_BAIO01000144.1 GCF_000613305.1 Komagataeibacter kakiaceti JCM 25156 | reverse complement strand
CTGCGCCTTACCGCCGCCGGAAGCAGCAGCGCCCCGCAGAAGGGCGGACCCGTAAAGAATTTGGAGCCGGTCACCATCACCATCCAGCCCTTGTCCAGATAGGCGCGGACCCGTGCCGGATCGAGCCGGGCCTGACAGGCGTCCACCACCACATCCGGGCGGTCACCACTTGCGGGATCGGGCTGGCTGGCGTGTTCCAGCGCCTCCAGCCCCGGCGCGAGCAGGCCGGTCTTGGACAGGTCCAGCCGGTGCAGCAGCACATGCCGCCCGGCCTCGCGCATTTCCTGTGTCAGGCGACAGGTATCCGCATCGACATCAGCCGGGGCGCGGACATGACCCTCCGCATCGCGCATGGGAACATTGGCCACAAGCGTATCGGCCGGAAACCCTTCGATCCGCGTGCCGCACGCCACCGCCACGCCGCGCGCGGTATCATTGGCGAAATGGCAGCCGGTGGCGGCCAGGGGGACGCCGCTGCCGGTTTCCTCCGGGGCGATGAGGATATTGCCGACAGGCCGGCCGCCCGGCGCAAGGGTCGCGAAGGCCAGCGCGTACAGTTCGCAATCCGTGCCCGAAGGCGCCAGCACCACGCCTTCATCCTCCCTCAGACCAAAATGAGCGGCCAGACGGGTCTGTATCCCGGCATCGAGATTGCAGGCCGTGGCTTCCAGCCGGCCATGCAGCGCCCCGGCCAGAAGCGCCAGGCGCGCCTTCTCCGCCCCGGCGAAGCCCCGTTCGGACAGGGAGGACGCGGTGGACGAGGCAAACGTAATGGCCCAGGGCCGGGGCCGGTGCGAACAGCCGTAATGGTTGAGCCCGGTGGCCGGGTCCACGCTCAGCCGGGCGTCGCCGCCGGTGGCCATGAGCGCCTCGGTCGGGCCCAGCAGGGGCCACAGGGCCTGTAGCGCATCATAGGCCCCCGGGGTGAACCCGTCCCGGGCCGTCCGGGCAGGCGGCGGTTGCAGGGGCGCAAGACACGACCAGATTTCCCGCAGATCCTGAACGGGTGGGGTGGGGTGTCCCGCCATCTGTGGCACCCACGGGGCCGGGGCGTCCACGTCCTGCCTGCCGGTATCGAGATACCAGAACAGCGCCGCCGTGCGCGCCGCGCAGAAGGCGGCGCATACCGGCCGGTCCGGCGCGATTTCCAGCATGATGGCCAGTTCCAGCGCCTGGCGCAGGTAGAAGGCCGTGACGTCCTGCCGCCCCTGCGTGGGCATGCCCAGCACGATTCCCCCATCGGGCAGGATACGGAAGGGAAGATCCAGCGCCGGATCGAGCAGGATCCGCCGGGCCCCCGCAATCACGCGCAGGTCCGGCCGTTCCAGCACGCGCATCAGTTCCTGCGTCAATGTGTGGGCGAACACCGTGTTGCTTCCTTTTCCACGTTGCCAGGCGGGAGGGACCAGCCTGCCTGTGCCATGAGACGGCGCATATGTTCCGGTGGCATGGCCGTGGCGTGTACGGGAATGTCCAGTGGCAGATGAATGCTCCGGCTCATGAGGTATAACGCCCCTTCCCCGCGCGCGCCATATCGGCTGTCGCCCAGTATGGGGCAGCCCATTACGGCACAATGCACGCGGGCCTGATGGGTTCGCCCCGTTTCCAGCTCCAGTTCCAGCCAGCTTATGGGCTGGCCCGCCGTGTCCCGGCCCCGCCCCATGACACGCCAGCGCGTGCGGGCGTCCTGCCCGCCTGTCGCCACCGGCTGCATGGACCACTGACGCCCCTGCTCCACCCGCGCAAGCGGCGCATCGACCACGCCGGAAAGCCCGCCGGGCGCGCCGTGCACGATGGCCCAGTATGTCTTGCGCGCCCGCCCCGCCGCGAAACACGCCTGCGCCGCGACCAGCGCCTGCTTGCGCAGGGCGATGACAAGGCAGCCCGATGTATCCTGATCCAGCCTGTGGGCCAGCCATGGGCCGTGCGGTGGCGTGAAAGCCGGGGGAACCAGTCCTCCACGCTCGGGCCGCCGCTCCGGCCGGGATGGGCTGGCAGGCCGGGCGGCTTGTCAATGATCACGAACCTGTTATCGCGATACAGGACCGTAAAGGGTGGCGGCCCGGAAGGCTGTGCCCGCACCGTCCGGCGCGGAGGGGACTTTGCGCTCATTCCTCTTCCGTGGGACGCCGCATGAGGACTTCACGCCGCCCGACATGGTTGGCCTCGCTGACCAGACCTTCCTTTTCCATCTGCTCGATAATCTTGGCCGCGCGATTATAGCCGATCGACAGATGACGTTGGATGAAGGAGGTGGACGCCTTGCCTTCGCGCGCCACGACCTCGACCGCCTGGGCGAACAGGCCATCTTCCTCGGCCCCGCCACCGGGCGCGGAAAAGGGCTTGCCCGCGCTGTCATCTTCCTGTGGGGAAATGACGTCATCATCATAGATCGGCTCGCCCTGCGTGCGCAGGAACGCCACGACGGCCTCAACCTCACTATCATCCACGAACGGCCCATGCACGCGGGTAATGCGGCCACCCGCCTGCATGAACAGCATGTCGCCCCGGCCCAGAAGCTGTTCGGCCCCCTGCTCGCCCAGGATGGTCCGGCTGTCGAACTTGCTGATGACCTGAAAGGAAATGCGCGTGGGGAAGTTGGCCTTGATGGTGCCGGTAATCACATCGACCGACGGGCGCTGCGTCGCAAGGATCAGGTGGATGCCCGCCGCGCGCGCCTTCTGGGCAAGGCGTTGCAGCAGGGCCTCGATTTCCTTGCCCGCCACGATCATGAGATCGGCCATCTCGTCCACCACGATCACGAGATATGGCAGCGAATCGAGGGCGAGCTGCTGTTCCTCGAACGTCGGCTTGCCGGTTTCCGGGTCGTAGCCGGTCTGCACGCGGCGGGTCACGATCTCGCCACGTTCGCGCGCTTCGGCCACGCGGTCGTTGTAGCTGGCGATGTTGCGCACCTGAAGATGCGCCATGGCGCGGTAACGGCGGTCCATTTCGCGCACCGCCCATTTGAGCGCCGCCACCGCCTTGGCCGGTTCCGTCACGACCGGGGTCATGAGGTGGGGAATGCCCTCGTAAATCGAGAGTTCAAGAATTTTGGGGTCGATCAGGATCAGGCGGCACTGCTCGGGCGAGAGACGGTAGAGCAATGACAGGATCATGCGTTCACGCCAACCGACTTGCCCGACCCGGTCGTGCCCGCGATGAGCAGGTGGGGCATGGAGCCGAGATCGCTGTACACCGATTCGCCCGCAATATCCTTGCCCAGCGCGAGATTGAGCCGGGCCCGCGCATGCGACCATTGCGGATCCATGAGCAGTTCGGAGAAATAGACCGTCTCGCGCCGGGCGTTGGGCACCTCGATCCCGATGACATTGCGCCCCGGCACGGTTGCGATGCGCACGCTCAGCACGGACAGGGAGCGCGCCACGTCATCCGCAAGGCCGACCACGCGCGCGGCGCGGATGCCGGTGCGGGCTGGAGTTCGTACAGCGTGACAACCGGACCGGCGTGATAGGCCACGATCTCACCCTGCACGCCATATTCCGACAGCACGGTAACGAGATGGGCCGCGTTGGCCTGCAACAGTTCATCGGTCGGTTTGGTGGCCGCGTTCTCCGGCGGGGGCCTGAGCAGGGAAAGCGGGGGGAACTGCCACTGGGGCTGGGGCGACGGGATGTATTCCGCCTCCTCCGCCATGGCCGTGGGGGGCGGCGCGTACCCTTCCGCCACGGATGTAGGTTCCGGCTCCGGCGTGGCCCGGCCACCGGAGAAGAAGCGGGACAGAAGCGTCGGGCGCGCGGGTTCCGTCACGGCGGCGGGCAGATCCTCCCGCGCCGGGAGGGCGATGGGATCGCTCCCGGCCGGCGTGGGATCCTCATGCCAAGGCAGGCGGTCAGATGGCAGGGGGTTCCCGCCCAGCAGGGGCTGGGTGATTTCCTCATCCATGCCGGGCGGGTGCATCCAGCTTGTCTGTAGCGACACCTTCGCGGGGCGGCCGCCCAGTGCCGGGCGGGGCGCTTCCTCCGGCGGTTTCGCCATGGCGGGCATGCTTTTCACAGCGGGTGGCGGAACCGGCTTTGACGCGGGCGCCTCCGTCACCGGCATCATGGCCGTGCCGGGGGTGGAGGTGTGCGCGGGAACTGTATCCGCATCCGCCACGGGGGCGACGGATGGCTCCGCTTCACCCCCCATGGGAGCGCGGGGTTCCAGCGCGGATGCAAGCGCGGCGGACAGCGGCGATGAATGGTCGGGAGCTGGCGGGCGCGGGGAATAACCGCTTTCGGCAGGGGGAAGTGTCGTGTCCCGCGCCTGTCCGGCCAGATGCCGCAGCCACCGGACCACAACCACGGGCTGGCGCAGCACGAAGCGTATGGCCCGGCCGATCCCCTTCCATTCCGACAGGGATAGCGCAAAGGCGAGCAGCAGGAGCAGGCCGCCCAGAACCAGCCCCAGCACCCAGACGATGAGTGGCCCGCCACGCCCGATAAACCCGGTTGCGGCCTGAATGGACAGATGGGCGACGGACAGGCCGACCGCCCCGCCCAGCCCGGCCCCGGTTGGCCAGAGCCATGCGGGAATACCCGGAACCAGCAGGGGCAGTGCGGCGATATCGGCCGCGATGACCGGCAGCCCGCACAGCAGGGCGATGAAACGCAGCAGCGCCGAAGCCAGGCCATGATGACGGACCAGACGCCACCCCCACGCCAGCAGGCACAGGATGGCGACGACCCCCACGATTCCGAAATCCTGAAGCATGAGATCGGCCATGTACGCGCCCGGCCGCCCCATGAGGTTGGCCGGGGGCTGGGCGCTGGATGTATTGGCCGAGGGATCGCGCGGGTCATAGCTCCACAATGCGATGGCGAGACATAGCGCCAGACCCCACAGCCCCAGCCCGCCAGCTTCGGCCAACCGTTCGCGCAGGCGCGAGCGCACGGGCGCGGAAGACAGCGAGTCAGGGATAAAACGGCTGAAGATCGCCAAAAACCCACATCCTGATCAGTATGATCCCGGCACGCATCCGCCTGCCGGGACCAGTGGCACGGGGGAAATGACCACTGCGTATCGTGCCACCATTTCCGCCAAAGGGGTGACTATAACCCCGTCGGCCCCATGGACAGAAGGCCGGGCATATAAAATACGGCAATGAATTATGTCACGCCGCCCGCATCATGCCGCCAGCCGAACAGACAGGCGGCGCCGTGCCGTCTTTCAAACAGCAGCCGGTCCGCCGCGACCGGCG
>NZ_BAIO01000145.1 GCF_000613305.1 Komagataeibacter kakiaceti JCM 25156 | reverse complement strand
CGCGGCACTTCGCGCCGGAACTGGTCCTGGTCAGTCCCGCCGTGCGCACGCGCCAGACGCTGGCGGCCATCGGATCATTTTATGGCGATCACACGCCTGATATCCGATATGTGAACGCCCTGTATGACGCCACGGCGGAGACCATCCGCAACGAACTGTACGCGGTGCCGGATAAAATCCACAACATCATGATACTGGCCCATAACCCCGCCCTGCAGGCACTTGTGGTCCACTGGGGCGCAAGGGCCTGCCCGCCCGCGCTGGAATCCGGCCTGATCCGGGGCTTTGCTCCCGCTTCGATCGCATGTTTCACGACGGAGCAGCCATGGAACGTGGCGACGGATGGTGAAATCCGCCTGCTGGACCTGTCTTGCCAATAATGTCATTGCCGCGATGCGGGTGGATGGATTGCCACGAGGGGGGTTCGTTCCTATCGTCACACCCGAGGCCCGGGGGACAGCCGCGCAGGCGGAAACCGGGTATATAAATTTGGGCAGACTTACAAACTGTCGGTTGAACGACAGAGTGCCCGGAGGTTGGAGACATGTGCCACCCCGCCCCGACGCGCGGCAGATGGCACCCAGGAGGAGTGTTGTAGATGAGCGAGTCCGGAAAAACCGCCACAGTCTCGCTGGATGGCAAGGACATTTCATTGCCCATGCTGTCCGGCACGATGGGGCCGGATGTAATCGATATCCGCAAACTGCCGGCACAGGCTGGCGTATTCACCTACGATCCCGGTTATGGCGAAACGGCGTCATGTTCCAGCAAGATCACCTTCATTGATGGTGAAAAGGGTGTCCTGCTGCATCGTGGCTACCCCATCGCGCAGCTGGCCGAACAGGCCACCTTCATGGAAGTGGCCTATCTGCTGCTCAACGGCGAACTGCCGGACAAGGCACAGTATGACGGGTTCGTGAACTCCATCAAGCACCACACCATGCTGCATGAGCAGATCCGTAATTTCTTCAACGGTTTCCGCCGCGATGCGCACCCCATGGCCATCCTGTGCGGCACGGTCGGCGCGCTGTCCTCCTTCTATCATGAGGGACTGGACATCTCGAACGCCACAAGCCGCTACCAGTCGGCCATGCGCATCATCGCCAAGATCCCGACCATCGCGGCATGGGCCTACAAATACACGCAGGGCGAACCCTTCATCTATCCGCGTAACGACCTGTCCTATGCGGAAAACTTCCTGTCCATGATGTTCGCGGTGCCCAGCGAGCCTTACAAGATCAACCCGGTGCTGGCGCGTGCGATGGATCGCATCCTGATCCTGCACGCGGATCATGAACAGAATGCCTCCACCTCCACCGTGCGTCTTGCCGGTTCCACCGGGGCCAATCCGTTCGCGTGCATCTCCGCCGGTATCGCCGCGCTGTGGGGGCCCGCACATGGCGGGGCCAACGAAGCGGTGCTGAAGATGCTGGCCGAAATCGGCCACAAGGACAACATCCCCGAATTCATCGCCAAGGTGAAGGACAAGACCAGCGGCGTGCGCCTGATGGGCTTTGGTCACCGCGTGTACAAGAACTTCGACCCGCGCGCGAAGATCATGCAGGCCACCTGCCATGAGGTGCTGGGCGAACTGGGCATCAAGGACGATCCGCTGCTGGATCTGGCGATCGAACTGGAAAAGATCGCCATTAATGACGAATATTTCGTCAAGCGCAGCCTCTACCCGAATGTCGATTTCTATTCCGGCATCATCCTCAAGGCCATGGGCATCCCGACCAGCATGTTCACCGTGCTGTTCGCCGTGGCCCGCACCACGGGCTGGATCAGCCAGTGGAAGGAAATGATCGAGGAACCGGGTCAGCGTATCGGCCGCCCCCGCCAGCTTTATGTCGGCTCGCCCGAGCGCAACTTCGTCCCGTTCGACAAGCGCGGCTGATTGACCTGACGCCAGGCGGGGAACAGCCTCCCCGCCTGCGCAGGGACATGACCGGAAAGCTGTAAAAAAAACAATATGGGTTTTCGGGTGTCGCCTTTTTTTCAAAGGCGGCATTCCCTGAAAGCTTTTTGAAAAAAGCTTCACCAAAACCTTCTTATGATTTCGGGATTTCTGAGCAGTCTTCAGGCAAGGAACTCAGCCTGAATACCGTGCCATTACTTTATTTTTCCGAAAAACCACCCTGCCATTACAATGGCGCGTGACCGGAAAAGTCCCCATATATCCGCCGCGATATAAAATAACGGAAGACAGCGGGGCGGCAGTGATATTGCCCCTAATGCTGTTCCTCGCACTCACAGCCGTTTGTGGGGCCGGAGCGTCTCTGGATCACATGATGATCGATCCATTCCGACACCAGACGCCGGGCCTCGTTCAACGAGGATTCGGGGTGGTGGATACGGTATAGGGTCGTGCAGGCATGGAACGCCGACACATCACTGCTCCCGACGCCACGCAGTTCCTGATAGGCTGTGATGACGGCACGCTCACACTTGCGAGCGATGCGACTGTTTTCAGCAGACACGATGCGATGATCCATCAGTGAGAATGATTATCAATATTGTGATGTTAAAACGAATAACCTGTTTGGGCAAGGTAAACGTACCCTTACACGGCCTTAACCCTGTCACGTTATATTTCCCTGCCCGCTTTTTTTCGCGTTTTTGGGCACGGGGGGCGCAGACCGATGGATTTTCGCCGCCGTTGCGGTTAATCGTCTCTCCTGTCATTCGTAATATCGAATATCATTTGGCCGGAGATAGGGTATGCACGACGCCACGGGAAACGGGGCTGGGCTTTCAACAGGTTCAACAGCGTGGGACCGCGATGCCGCATTGATGACGGCGCGCCTGCTGCTGGAAATCAAGGCCGTCAATTTCCGCCCCGATGACCCCTATACCCTGACATCCGGCTGGAAATCCCCGGTTTACATTGACTGCCGCCGTATCATCTTCTTCCCGCGCGCGCGGCAGAAGATCATGGAACTGGCGGTTGAGAAGATTGGCCGCCATGTCGGTTACGAAAGCATCGACGCCGTGGTGGGCGGGGAAACGGCGGGTATTCCCTTTGCCGCCTGGATTGCCGACCGCATGATGGCGCCCATGGCCTATGTGCGCAAAAAGCCCAAGGGCTTTGGCCGCAATGCCAGATCGAAGGTGATGTGCCCGAAGGCATGCGCACCCTGCTGGTGGAAGACCTGACCACGGATGGCTCGTCCAAGGTGCAGTTCGCCAAGGCCCTGCGCGCGGCGGGCGCGCTGGTGGACCATACGTTCGTGGTCTTCTTCTATGGCGTGTTCCCCGGCGCCTACCGCACGCTGGCGGACATGAACATAAGCCTGCACGCCCTGTGCACATGGTGGGATGTGCTGGAAGCCTGCGCGGGCAAGCCCTATTTCTCCGAGAAGGATGCCGCCGAAGTCCGCCGTTTCCTTGAAGACCCCTGCGCATGGTCCGCGAAGCATGGCGGTGTCGGCAGCGCGGAAGAAGCGCTGGCGCTCAAGGCCAAACGTGACGCTGGCGCCTGATCAGCCTGCCGGTTGATGGCGCGTATCCTTACTTTCGATTCCGGTATTGGCGGGCTGGGCGTCGTAGCACAGCTTCGCGCGTTCCTCCCCGGCATACCGGTTGACTATCTGGCGGACACCGCCGTTTTCCCCTACGGCGAACAGCCCGACGCGCCGCTGCGTGTTCGGATTGTCCATCTGCTGGGCCATGCCATTGCCCGCCTGCGGCCCAGCGTGGTGGTCATTGGCTGCAATACGGCCAGCACCCTTGCGCTGGACAGCCTGCGGGCGGCCTATGACGTGCCTTTTGTCGGTTGCGTGCCGCCCATAAAATGGGCAGCGGACCATACCCGCACCGGCACGATCGGCCTGCTGGCCACACGCGCGACGGTGCGCCGCCCCTACCTGAAGGATCTACGCGCACGTTTCGCGCCCGACTGCACGCTGCTGGCCTATGGCGCACGCGGGCTGGCCGATATGGCGGAGGCCGCCTTCCGTGGCGTGCCGCCTGACCGCAGGCAGCTAAAAGCGGAACTCGATGGCCTGTTCGGGCAGCCGCATGGCGCGGAAATCGACGTGGTAGGCATTGGCTGCACCCACTACACCTTCCTGCTCGACGCCATGCGCGAAATCGGACCGCCAGACGTAACCTGGCTGGACCCGGCCCCGGCCGTAGCCCGACAGACCGCACGCATTATGGCTGAGCTGGACAGGCCGGACGACCCGCGTTCCGCCCCGCCGGAACAGGTATTTTTTACCGCTTTGCCGGATGATCTGACCGCCCTGCAACCCGGACTGCACAGGCTGGGATATAGTCAGGACGCACCCTGCCTGTTTGAACCGGGCCGGGCCCACGGCCCCGCATCGGTCACGACCGGGCCGTAACGCCCGGTCCTGCCGGCTTCAGCGCAGCCGGTTGACCGTATAGCTGGCCGTATCCTGCAAAAGCTGGCGCAGGCGGCTGGGCGGGAAGATGGACAGGGCCTCACACGCGGCCTGCGCGTAGTCCATGGCCCGATCCAGCGTGATACGGATGGCGTCGGTTTTCTCGATCAGGCGCAGGGCATGGTCGAGATCATCGGGTTCCTGCTCGCTCTTTTCGATCACGCGCTGCCAGAAGGCGCGATCCTCGTCCGAACCGGCGGCGTAGGCGGCCAGTACGGGCAGGGTGATCTTGCCCTCACGGAAGTCATCGCCCACCGTCTTGCCCAGACGGGCCTGATCCGCCGCATAATCCAGCGCATCATCCACAAGCTGGAACGCCATGCCAGATTGGTGCCGTAGGTTTCAAGCGCAAGTTCCACGCGGGCGTCACGCTCGGCCACGACGGCGCCCACGCGGCACGCGGCCGCGAACAGGGCGGCGGTCTTGCCATGAATGACTTCCAGATACTGCTCGATCCGGGTGGACAGGTCATTCTGCGTGGACATCTGCAGCACCTCCCCTTCCGCGATCGTGGCGGAAGCGGAGGACAGGATGTTCATGACCTTGAGCGAACCGTCATCGGTCATGAGCTGGAACGACCGGGCGAACAGGAAGTCCCCCACCAGCACCGAAGCCTTGTTCCCGAACACCGCGTTCGCGCTGGCCATGCCCCGGCGCAGGGAACTTTCATCCACCACGTCATCATGCAGCAGCGTGGCGGTATGAATGAACTCCACGCACGCGGCCAGCGCCACGTGGCGCTGGTGCGTGGCGTCGGGCCGGTAGCCGCACA
>NZ_BAIO01000146.1 GCF_000613305.1 Komagataeibacter kakiaceti JCM 25156 | reverse complement strand
CGGCGGCGGGCCGGGCATCGGCGTCCTCGCCCTGCGCCAGCAGGATGGCGATGGGGGTGTTGACGGCCACGTTCTCCGTCCCTCCGGGATCAGGATGCGGCCCATGACGCCTTCATCCACGGCCTCGACTTCCATCGTGGCCTTGTCCGTCTCGATTTCCGCGATCACGTCACCCGCGGCGACCGCATCCCCCGTCCTGCGCAGCCAGCGGGTCATCTTGCCCTCCGTCATCGTGGGGGACAGGGCAGGCATAAGTATTTCTATCGCCATCTTCTATCAGCTTTCCACCAGCACATCTGTCCACAGTTCCGACGGGTCCGGCTCGGGGCTGGTCTGGGCGAAGTTCGCCGCGTCGGTCACGATGTCACGCACCTTGTCATCAATGGATTTCAGCTCGCCCTCGCTCACGCCCAGTTCCAGCAGTTCGCGGCGCACGCGGTCGATCGGATCATGGTTCTTGCGCATTTCATCCACTTCGGCGCGCTGGCGGTACTTTGCCGGGTCCGACATGGAATGGCCGCGATAGCGATAGGTCGCGACTTCCATCAGCACCGGCCCCTTGCCCGCGCGGCAGTGGGCTATGGCTTCATGCGCCGCCGCGCGCACCGCGTTCACGTCCATGCCATCGACATGCATGCCGGGAATGCCCCACGGCTCGCCATTGCGCCACAGTTCCTTCGACGCGGAAGCCCGCTCCACACTGGTGCCCATGCCGTAGCGGTTGTTTTCCAGTACGAACAGGCAGGGCAGTTTGTGCAGGGCGGCGAGATTGAAGCTTTCGTAAACCTGGCCCTGATTGGACGCGCCCTCACCATAATAGGTGACCGAGACTTCATCCGTGCCACGGTACTTGTTGGCGAAGGCCAGCCCGATCCCGAGCGAGACCTGCGCGCCGACAATGCCGTGCCCGCCATAGAAATGCTTTTCCGACGAGAACATGTGCATGGACCCGCCCTTGCCGTGGGAATAGCCGCCCTCACGCCCGGTCAGTTCCGCCATCACACCGCGCGGGTCCATGCCGGCCGCCAGCATCTGCCCATGGTCGCGGTAGGAGGTGATGATCTTGTCCCCCTGCTTAAGCTCCGCCTGGATCCCGACCACAACCGCTTCCTGACCGATATAGAGGTGACAGAACCCCCCGATCAGCCCCATGCCGTACAACTGGCCCGCCCGTTCCTCGAACCGGCGGATCAGCACCATTTCGTAATAGGCCTGCCGGAGGTCGGCTTCGGTCATGATCCGGCTGTTATGGCCACCTGACAGGCCGGGATCTGTCTCGTTACTCATCGAAGGTCCTTGCTTCTTGTTGCCAGCACTGCTGCCTTGGCTCCTGCCGCGACACGGCCGTTACGGGGGCGGGATACAGTCGCGCCCCGTCATGGCGGCGCCGCACGGTTATAAGTACCGGAAGCCCCGCCGGATTTATGGATCACGTGTATCTGACAGATCTCCATGTCCCGCTCCACGGCCTTGCACATGTCATACAGCGTAAGGGCGGCGACGGAGGCCGCCGTCAGGGCTTCCATTTCAACACCGGTCGGCCCGGTGGTGCGGACACGCGCCGTGATCTCCACCCCCTGCCCCGCCGCATCAGGCGCAAGTTCCACCCGGACGGAGGAAATGGCCAGCGGATGGCACAGAGGGATCAGGTCCGATGTTTTCTTGGCGGCCATGATGCCTGCAATGCGCGCGGTGGCCAGCACGTCCCCCTTGGGCATCTGGCCCGACAGGATCATGGCCAGCGTTTCGGGGCGCATCCTTACCAGCGTGCGCCACCGCCTCGCGTCGCGTATCGGGCTTGGCCGAGACATCGACCATGACCGCGTGCCCCGCCGCGTCCAGATGAGACAGGCGGGGCGATGTCATGGCGCGGTTCCGGTGGGCGTGGCCACCGTGCCGAGCAGGGCGTGAACGGCGGCGCCCACGTCTTCCTGCCGCAGCAGGCTCTCCCCACCAGGAAGCCGGACGCCCCCACCGCGTTGAGCCTGAGCACGTCCTCATGCGTGCGGATGCCGCTTTCGGATACGATGATCCGATCCGGCGGCACCAGCGGGGCCAGATCGAGCGTAGTGCGGATATCGGTCTGCAATGTCTTGAGGTTGCGGTTGTTGATCCCGATCAGGGAGGTATCGAGCGCCAGCGCGCGGTTCAGTTCCTGCTCGTCATGCACCTCGACCAGCACGTCCATGTCCAGGCCGCGCGCGATGTCGAGCAGTTCCGCCGCTTCCGCATCGGTCAGGATCGCCATGATGAGCAGGATGCAGTCCGCCCCGATCAGGCGGCTTTCATGCACCTGCCACGGGTCGATGATGAAATCCTTGCGCAGCAGCGGCAGCTTGCACGCCTCGCGCACACGGGTCAGGTCTTCCGCGCTGCCATGGAAACACGAGCCTTCGGTCAGGACCGAAATGCATGCCGCCCCCGCCTTTTCATATTCGGCGGCGATGACCGTGGGTTCGTAATCCGGGCGCAGGATACCAGCGGAAGGCGAGGCCTTCTTGATTTCCGCGATCAGGCCGATCTGGTGGTCGGCGGTTTTCTGCTTGAGCGCCTGGCCAAAGCCGCGCGGGGGCGTGTTCACTTCCCGCGCGCGGGCCGTGATTTCCTTCAGCGTCATGACTTTCGCGCGCTGCGCCACGTCCACCCGGGTCCGCGCACAGATGCGTTCCAGAACATCGGGGATGCCATCGTCATCCGCGGGCTGGACACTACCTGTCTGGGGGGAGGTCATTGGCGTGTCGTTCATTTTCTACCCTGTTACTCTGTTAGGCTCATCCGCCCGGAATGTCCGGACAGCCTCCAGCACGGCAAGCACCGCGCCACGATCGAGAACTTCAGCCGCGACGGCGATGTTCCCGCGCAGGGCGGCATAGTCGATCCCGCCGCCCCGGATGATGGTGTCACCCCGCCCCGCCACATGCAACGCGACCGCCGCGTTGAGCAGCACGGTATCGCGGTAGGCGCCCTGCCCCCCTTCGGCCAGATGACGCAGCGCGCGGGCGTTATGCGCGGGCGTGCCCCCGGTAATGGCGCTGATGGGCGCGGGCGCCAGTCCCGTTTCCAGCGGATCGAGGGTGAGGGTGAGAATCTCACCCGCTTCCAGCGCACGGACATGGGTGGGACCGGCGAGGGTCACTTCATCAATGAACCACCCGTCCCCGCACGCGCCACTGACCGCCCAGACGCACCGCGATCCGGCTTCGCGCAGCGTCGTGGCCATGACCTCCAGCCACCGGGGCGAGAACACGCCCACAAGCTGCCGCGTGACCCCGGCGGGATTGCACAGCGGGCCGACAAGATTGAAAATGGTGCGAAACCCCAGCCCCCGCCGCACCGCGCCGACATGCCGCATGGCGGGATGATGGTTGGTCGCGGCCAGGAACGTCACGCCATGGCTGTCCATCATCCGGCGGATATGCGGGATGTCCACCGGCAGCGGCACGCCGAGTTCCAGCAGGACATCCGTCGCGCCGGAGCGCGAGGACAGCGCCCTGTTGCCATGCTTGACCACCGGCACGCCAAGGGCGGCCAGCACGAAGGCCACGGCGGTGGAGACGTTGAGCGTACCCAGTCCGTCACCACCGGTGCCGCATACATCCACCGCATCCGCCGGCATGTCGGGCACCGCGACCATGCGCGCGCGCATGGCGCGCACGGCGGCGTGCAGTTCGGTTACGCTCTCGCCACGCATATGCAGCGCGGTCAGGAACGCGGCGAGTGGTATTTCCCCCACCGCGCCATCCATGATCTGTCCGAACGCCGCCCCCGCCATGGCGGGTGACAGGGGGTGCCGCGCCAGCAGCGCCGCGAGGATTTCCCTGAACTCTGCCTGTCGGGTCGGGGCGGGGTCCGTACTGCTGTTCATGACCGCTCAGGCAGCCTTGCGTGGTGTGTTCCGGCCCCGCGCAAGGGACAGGAAATTGGCCATGATCTCATGACCGTATTCCGACGCGATGCTCTCGGGGTGGAACTGCACGCCAAATATCGGCAGGCTGGCGTGGCGCAGCCCCATGATCACCCCATCGGACGAACGGGCGGTGACGGCCAGCGTGTCGGGCAGGGTGTCGGGATCAACGGTCAGGCTGTGGTAGCGGGTGGCGTTGAACGGGTCGGGCACACCGGCGAAAATGCCGGTGCCGTCGTGATAGACCGGCGAGACCTTGCCATGCATGGGCACCGGCGCGCGCACCACCGCCCCCGAAAACCTGCCCGATGGCCTGATGGCCCAGACAGACGCCAAACACCGGCACCCTGCCCGCCGCCGCGGCGATCAGGTCGCAACAGATACCGGCTTCATTGGGCGAACATGGACCTGGGGAGATGACAATGGCCTCGGGCCGCAGCGCAAGCGCATCAGCCACGCTGATCGCATCGTTGCGATAGACGTCACACTTCTCCCCCAGATCCCCCAGATAGTGAACGAGGTTGAAGGTGAAGCTGTCATAATTATCGATCAGAAGGATCATGGTCGTATCATGGCTTTTCCGCTGGGCCGGGTCAAACCTTCAGGTCCGGCCCGGCATGTCGGACCGCACCTTATCATGTCCCCGCCCGCTATAAAATCGCCTTATCCGCCCTCGGCCGTGGCAAATCGCACCGCTTCCTCCGCCGCGCGGAACAGGGCACGGGCTTTCTGGCGGGTTTCCTCATATTCCGCATCGGGAATGCTGTCGGCCACCACGCCGCAGCCCGCCTGCACGTACATCCGGCCATCCTTCACCACCGCCATGCGCAGGCCGATGCAGGTATCCATGTCCCCATCGGGGCCGAAATAGCCGATACACCCGGCATAGGTGGCGCGCCGGGTCGGTTCCACCTCGTCAATGATCTCCATGGCGCGAATCTTGGGCGCGCCGGTCAGCGTGCCGGCGGGGAAGCCGGACATCAGCGCGTCAAGCGCCTCCAGACCGGGGCGCAGCCGCCCCTCCACGTTCGAGGAAATATGCATGACATGGCTGAACCGCTCGATCACGAACTGTTCCGTCACCCGGACCGAACCAAGTTCGCACACCCGGCCCACATCGTTACGGCCGAGGTCGATAAGCATCAGGTGCTCGGCGCGTTCCTTGGGGTCGGCCAGCAGTTCGGCCTCCAGCGCCAGATCCTCCGCCACCGTGCCGCCC
>NZ_BAIO01000147.1 GCF_000613305.1 Komagataeibacter kakiaceti JCM 25156 | reverse complement strand
TAGAGCAGCCTCAAGTGGCGCACTGTCCCACACACTGGCACTGACGAAATGATGCAGCCGGTCATAAGGGATATCGCCATTGCGTGCAGCCATGGGCTGCACGCTCTTGCGGTCACCAGGTCCAATCAGGCCTGCAATATAAGCCGGACACATCGCCCGCTGCGCTTTGTGACCCAGGGCCACCAGAAATGGCGCAAGCCATACTTCCAGATCCGATCGCCAGTCGGTGTTCATCGCCAGCTCCCACTACAGCTGGTCTTCCATGAATCACCGATCGCACCCATTGAGAATCCTTATCCCAAATTTTCTGCCAAAGTAGTGCTAATGGTTGCGAATGCTCCTGTGGGACCTAATTATTAAATCTCGCCTTTTATGCCAGACGCCTGGCTATGCCTCCGAACGACTGTGCTGTCGATCATGTGCTGCCAGTTATCGATTAGTCCGAGTTCGACCAGTGTTTCCAGCCAGGAATTCCAGACACCTTGCTCAGCTCACCGGTGAAACCGGACATAGACCGAGTTCTATTTTCTGTAGCACTCATGCATGTTTCGCCATGGGCAACCGACACGCAGGACATAAAGCATTCCATTGAGAAACAGATGGTTATCCTGTGCCGGTCGTGACCAACGCCCACGTTCAGGCGGCAGCAGGTCGCCAATGATCGCCCCTTCTACGTCCGTCAGATCGCCACGCATTCATAGATTTCTGCAAATACCAGCGTTGAATCATGTCCACGTCAGTCTGAAAAACCTTTTGTCAGCAGGCCTATTCCCCATCCCTGCGGCAAGGGTTAATCTGACCAGACGTGATTTTCAGACCGTCCAAAGGCTTGCCCGATTATGTCCGCGCTTTCCCAACTGCTTGATACCTATAGAAATCTATCCGTCACAGAGCGCGAGAAAGGCACCTACTTCGAGGAACTGATTGTCTGCTATCTGCGGACAGAGCCGAGCTACGCGGACCTGTATGACCAGGTATGGACATACAAGGACTGGGCAACCCAAGAAGGCTATGTCGCGAAAGACACGGGTATCGATCTGGTCGCCAGAACGCGGGGCACCGGCGAATACCATGCTATCCAATGTAAATTTTATGCCTCGTCCCATCGTATTAGCAAACAGGATATCGACAGCTTTTTCACCGCCTCGGGAAAAAAGCATTTTGCCCGACGTATCATTGTCGCCACGACCAACCACTGGACCGACAATGCCGAGGCATCACTTGCGACCAGCATCCGCCCGTCAGCAAGATTGATCTGTATGACCTGGAAACCAGCCTGATTGACTGGTCGCAATATCAGCCCAAGATTGCGCCTATCCTGCGGGCGCAGAAGAAAGCCCGCGAGCATCAGGAAACCGCTATCCGCCGGGTTCTGGCAGGCTTCAAGAGCCATGACCGTGGCCGTCTGATCATGGCCTGCGGGACGGGCAAGACTTTCACCAGCCTGAAAATCGCGGAACAGCAGGTCGGTACCGGTGGTCGTGTCCTGTTCCTCGTCCCCAGCCTGTCCCTGCTGTCCCAGACCCTGACCGAATGGACCCAGGAAAGTCAGGTGCCGCTCCACAGCTTCGCGGTCTGTTCCGACAGTGACGTAGGAAAAAAGAAGGCGAGGAACGACGACGAGATTAAGGTCAACATCCACGAAATCCGGTACCCGGCAACCACCAGTCCCGGCCGTCTGGCGACCGAACACGCCAAACGGCATGACGACGCGCATATGACGGTCGTGTTTGCGACCTATCATTCCATCGATGTCATCAGCCGTGCCCAGAAGGAGCATGACTTCCCCGAGTTCGATCTGATCGTCTGCGATGAAGCGCACAGGACAACAGGGGTCACTTTCGGGGGCGAGGAGAACGATAGCGCCTTCGTCCGCGTTCATAACCAGGATTATCTGGCTGGCAGGCACCGACTCTACATGACTGCCACCCCGCGTATTTACGGCGATGTGGCGCGGGAAAAGGCTGAAAAAGAGGGGGCCATTGTCTATGGCATGAACAATGTGGCCATCTACGGGCCTGAGTTCCATGTCATCACCTTCTCCGAGGCCGTCCGGCGCAAACTGCTGGTGGACTACAAGGTCATTGTCTTGGCGGTTGACGAAGGAACCGTCAGCCGTAGTGTCCAAAAGCTTCTTGATGATCCCGATAACGGCCTGACCGTATCCGATGCCTCCAAAATTGTTGGATGCTGGAAGGCGCTGGCGACGGGCGGATTGCCTCGTGAGGGGACAGCTATCCCCGAACCAATGAAACGGGCTGTCGCCTTCTGCCAGGTCATTTCTCCTGACTACAAGGGCAGAACACCCAAGGTCAGTTCCATCCAGATTGCCGATATGTTCCAGCAGGTCGTGGAGGAATATCAGGAACAGGAAGGCATTGAACCTGAAGCCCGTCTGATCTGCGAAGCCGAACACGTCGATGGCGGGATGAACGCCAGCGAAAAGGAAGGCAAACTCGCCTGGCTGAAGGACGAGACCCCGGAAGGCATATGTCGGTTCTGTCCAATGTCCGTTGCCTGTCGGAAGGGGTGGACGTGCCGGCGCTGGATGCAGTCCTGTTCCTGACCCCCAGGAATTCACAGGTGGATGTGGTCCAGTCCGTAGGCCGTGTGATGCGGGTCGCACCTGGTAAGAAGCGCGGCTATGTCGTACTGCCCGTAGTTATCCCGGCTGGGGTTGAGCCAGACCAGGCTCTGGATAACAACAAGACCTATCAGGTGGTCTGGCAGGTGCTTCAGGCCCTGCGTTCTCACGATGACCGTTTTGATCACATGGTCAACAAGATGGATCTTCAGGCCAGACCTGACACATCCCGCATGGAAGTCATCGCGGTCACGAAGAAGATCACGGCCAAGACAAAGGCCCTGACAACAGGCACAGCCCAGAAAGCCCATTCGTCCTACAAAATTGGAAAGAAGGCTTCATTCCCTGACGACGACAGGCAGGAAACCCTGCAATTTGAAGTCGGGGAAATCGAACGGGCTATCTATGCCAAAATCGTCAAGAAGGTCGGCAACCGTCATCACTGGGAAGACTGGGCCGACGATATTGCCCAGATTGCTCAGACCCATATCACTCGCATCAAAATCATTCTGGAGAATCCAGACAACGTGAAAGCCCGAACCTCGTTCGAGGAGTTCACGTCAGACCTACGGACGGAGCTGAACGACAGCATCAGCGAGGAAGAAGTTATCGAGATGCTGGCACAGCATCTCATCACCCGCCCCGTGTTCGAAGCCCTGTTCTCCGGCCATAGCTTCATTGGCGACAACCCCATGTCCCGAGCCATGCAGACGGTTCTGGATGCGCTGGACAAGCACAGCCTGCACAAGGAAACGGACAGGCTGGAGGCTTTCTATACCAGCGTCCGTGAACGCGCTTCGGGGATTGATACCTCCTACGGTCGCCAGAAGGTCATCAAGGAACTGTATGACGGCTTTTTCCAGAAAGCCTTCCCGCGCCTGAAGGACCGCCTGGGTATTGTCTACACCCCCATCGAGGTGGTGGATTTCATCATCCGTTCCATCAATGACGTGCTGGAAAGCGAGTTCGGTCAGACCCTTGGAAGCAAGGGCGTCCATATCATGGACCCCTTTACGGGCACGGGCACATTCATCACCCGGTTATTGCAGAGCGGGCTGATTACGAAGGAGCAGATGCTCCATAAATACCGGCAGGAACTGCACGCCAACGAGATCGTCCTGCTGGCTTATTATATCGCTTCCATCAATATCGAGGCCACGTTCTCCGACCTGATGGACGGGACATATGAACCCTTCGAAGGTATCTGCCTGACGGACACCTTCAGGCTGAACGAACCGCATGACTTGGTAAGTGCGACCCTGGAGGACAACAATCGGCGTATCCACAAACAGAAGAAGCTGGATATCCGTGTGATCATGGGGAACCCGCCCTATTCCGTGGGGCAGGAAAGTGGGAATGATAACAACCAGAATGTGGCCTATCCCACCCTGGATGCGCGGATTGCGAAGACCTATGCGGAGCGGTCCAGTGCCACGAACAAGCGCGCCCTGTATGACAGCTATATCCGCGCCATCCGCTGGTCATCTGACCGCATTGGGGATTGTGGCGTCATCGGTTTCGTGACCAACGCAGGCTTTCTGGATGCCAATACGGCAAATGGTTTACGCCGGTGTCTGGCCGAAGAATTTTCCTCCATCCATGTGTTTCATCTGCGGGGGAACCAGCGTACATCAGGGGAAACATCTCGCAAAGAAGGTGGAAAGATATTCGATGCTGGAAGCCGGGCGCCGATTGCCATTTCCCTCATGGTCAAGAATCCAAATGCAAAGGAACAGAGTCGTATTTTGTTCCACGATATTGGGGATTATCTGACCCGTGAGCAGAAGCTGAAACGCATTGCAGAACTGGCCAGCATCAATGGCCTGACTGGCGAAGATCTATGGCAGACAATCACACCGGATGAACATGGCGACTGGCTGCGGCAACGGGATGACAGCTTCGGAAAATTTATTGCTATTGGGAGCAAGGACAAAAATACTGATCCTGTAATATTCAGTCTGTTCTCTCGTGGCATTGAAACCGCACGGGACGCTTGGTGCTTCAACTCCTCCCGCTCTGTTCTAGAAACCAATATTAAAACAATCATTTCTACCTATGAGGGAGAACGTCAGCGATTTAATGATGCTTTCCCGTCATTGGACCGCAAAGAGCGGGAAAAACAACTGGACAGTTTTGTTACTTCAGACCCGACGAGAATTAGCTGGTCACGTTCCTTGCGTCAAGATTTTACAAAAAATGTGCCATTATCATTTGATGGCGTTCAGATAGTTCCATCTCTTTATCGTCCATTCCAAAGGCAGAATCTCTACTTTGATAGGAATATAAACAATTATGTAAACCAGATGCCTCGACTGTTTCCTGATGCCCAAGCGGATAATAAAGTAATTATGATTAAGCAACGCCAACATGATGACAGTCAGTTTGCACTTATGAGCAACACTGTCCCAGACTTACAAAGTGATGGTGGAGCACAATGCTTTTCTGAATATTTATATGAAGAAGTAAGGACAGGACAGGACAGGACAGGACAGGACAGGACAGGACAGGACAGGACAGGACAGGACAG
>NZ_BAIO01000148.1 GCF_000613305.1 Komagataeibacter kakiaceti JCM 25156 | reverse complement strand
CCGGCAGGTGGCCCGGCAGCGCGGCATGGAGCTGGACATCGCGCTCCAGCAGGATCTTGACGCCACGCCCTGTGACCCGGTGCTCACGGCGCTTATGGAACAGGCGGTGGATGACGTAACCGGCGCGCCCGCGCGCCTGCTGGTCAGCGGGGCGGGGCATGATGCGATGATCATGGCGCATCTGGCCCCGGTTTCCATGCTGTTCATCCGGTGCGCGGGGGGGATCAGCCATAACCCGGCTGAATCCGTGACGGATGCGGATACGGAACAGGCCCTGCGCGCCATGACGACCTTTATCGGACTTTTTGAGAGACGCTTCGGATGACCCAGACATTTTTTGGCCAGATCAACCCTCCTGCCCGGCTGCTGATGGGGCCGGGACCGGTCAACGCGCATCCGCGCGTGCTGCGGGCCATGGCGGCCGACATGCTTGGGCAGTTCGACCCGGAAATGACCACCTACATGAACCAGACGATGGAACTCTACCGTCAGGTGTTCATGACCGATAACCGCTGGACCTTTCTGGTGGACGGCACGGCGCGCGCCGGGATCGAGGCGGCGCTCGTCTCGCTGGTCGAGCCGGGAATGAAGCTGCTGATCGTGCGCGCGGGCCGCTTCGGGCTACTGCTGTCCGAAATCGCGGCGCGGATCGGCGCGGAGATCGTGACCGTGGATATTCCGTGGGGCGAGGTCGCGACACTGGAGCAGATCGAGGAGGCGATCGTGACCCATCGCCCCCGCGTGCTGGCCTGCATCCATGGCGATACCTCCACCACCATGGCGCAGCCGCTCGATGGCGTGGGCGCGCTGTGCCGCAAATACGACGTGCTGTCCTATGTCGATGCGACGGCCACGCTGGGCGGCATGGCGGTGGCGACTGACCGCTGGGGTGTGGACGTGGTCAGCGGTGGCCTGCAGAAGTGCATGGGTGGCCCGCCGGGCTCCGCGCCCATCACCATTTCCGACCGCGCGGCCGAGCACATCATGGCGCGCCGCCATGTCGAGGCCGGGATTCGTGGCAGCGACACGACCGATGGCGTGCGGGCACGCATCCCGTCCAACTATTTCGATCTGGCCATGATCATGGATTACTGGTCCGAAAAGCGCCTGAACCATCATACCGAGGCCACCAGCATGCTGTACGCCGCGCGTGAAGCCGCGCGCGTGATGGTGGAAGAGGGGCTGGAAGCCCGCTTCGCCCGCCATGCCAGCGCATCGCGCGCCATGTGCGCGGGGCTGCGTGCCATGGGGCTGGAACTGTTTGGCAGCGATGAATACCGCATGACCAACGTGACCGGCGTGTACATTCCCGACAGTGTCGATGGCGAACGGGTGCGTGGCCGCATGCGTGAGGATTTTGAAATCGAGATCGGCAGCGCCTTTGGCCCGCTGCAGGGCAGGATCTGGCGTATCGGCGCGATGGGTTACAATGCCGAGAAGCACAAGGTGCTGCTCACGCTGGGGGCGCTGGAAACAGTGCTGCGGCATGAAGGCCACAGCTTTGCCGCCGGCAGCGGCGTGGATGCCGCCCTTGCCGCCTACAACGCATAAGAACGGGAGATCAGCCATCATGTCTGTTGCAGGTGCCTATCCGCGTGACCTTGTGGGCTATGCGGGCAACCCGCCGGATGCGAAATGGCCCGGCGGGGCCCGGATCGCCGTGCAGTTCGTCATCAATTACGAGGAGGGGGCCGAGAATTCGGTCCTGCATGGCGATCGCGGCTCGGAAGCCTTCCTGTCGGAAATGGTGGGCGCGCAGTCCATTCCCGGCGCGCGCGCGATCGCGATGGAAAGCCTGTACGAATATGGCGCGCGCGCCGGGTTCTGGCGTCTGCACCGCATCTTTACCCAGCGTTCGCAGCCGCTTACGGTTTTCGGGGTGGCCGCCGCCATGGCGCGCAATCCCGCCGCCGTCGCGGCGATGAAGGATGCGGGGTGGGAGATCGCCTCCCACGGGCTGCGCTGGATTGATTACCAGCACATTCCCGAAG
Source organism: Komagataeibacter kakiaceti JCM 25156 (assembly GCF_000613305.1). The sequence continues at coordinate 3,118 of NZ_BAIO01000148.1, read as the reverse complement.
CGGTGGAGCGCGCCCATATCCAGGAATGTATCGCGCTGCATACGAAACTGACCGGGTCGCGTCCGCTTGGCTGGTACCAGGGCCGCACCAGCCCCAACACCGCCCGCCTGATCGCGGAGGAAGGCGGCTTTGTCTATGACGCCGATTCCTATGCCGATGACCTGCCCTATTACGACCGCAGTAATGGCCGGGCGCAACTGATCGTGCCGTACACGCTGGATGTGAACGACATGCGCTTTGTCGCGCTGAACGGCTTTACGGAAGGTGAGCAGTTCTTCAACTACCTGCGCGATACCTTCGAGATGCTGTATGAGGAAGGCGCCGATAGACCGCGCATGATGTCGGTTGGCCTGCACTGCCGCGTGGCGGGCCGTCCGGGCCGCGCGCGGGCTGTGGCGCGTTTTCTGGACTATATCGCGCAGCGCGAGAAGGTGTGGGTCGCGACCCGGCTGGATATTGCGCGGCACTGGCAGAAGGTGCATCCGGCATGAGCGATGTGATCGGACGGGTCAACACACTCTCCCCCGTACGGTTCGTCGAGCTGTTCGGGGCGCTGTATGAACATTCCCCATGGGTGGCGCATCGCGCGCATGCCCATGGTCCCTTTGCCGATGATCAGGACATGCTCGCGGCCATGCGCCATGAACTGGAGCGGGCGCATGACACGGAGAAGCTGGAACTGATCCGTGCCCATCCGGAGCTTGCGCAGCGCATGGGGGTTGACCCGACGCTGACCTCGGCCTCCGCCGTCGAGCAGGCCTCCGCCGGGCTGGACCGGCTGACACCGGAGGAGTTCGCCCGCTTCCGCGCCCTGAATGACGCCTATTCCGCCAAATTCGGGATTCCGTTCATCATCTGCGTGCGGCAGTCGGACAAGGAAGGCATCCTGAACGGGATGCGGACCCGGCTGGAAAACACGCCGGAGGCCGAACGGCAGGCCGCCCTGGCTGAAATCAACAAGATCGCCGCGCTTCGCCTGGCGGATGTGCTTGAACGGATGGAGCAGGAACCATGAGCACCCTTTCCACCCATGTGCTTGACCTCGTCTCCGGCAGGCCGGCGGCAGGCATGGCCATCAGCCTGTGGATGGGTCAGGACTGCCTGTTTCGCGGCGTGACCAATGCCGATGGCCGCTGCCCTGAACTCAGCCAGCATATGGGTGAGATGCAGGCAGGCGCCTATCGGCTGGATTTCGCGGTGGCGGATTATTTCCGGACGCGCGACGTGGCCCTGTCCGACCCGCCATTCCTTGATGTCGTGCCGATCGCCTTTGGCGTGGCGCGGCCCGGTCCGGACGGGAAGGGAGGGCATTACCATGTGCCGCTTCTGGTCTCGCCCTACGGGTTCTCGACCTATCGCGGAAGCTGACGGGCTTTTCCCCGCCGGAATGCAAAAAGGGCCGTGGCAGGTGATGCCACGGCCCTTTTTCAGTCTGCTTCCCGTATCCCCCCGCGGCGGGCTGGCCGCCTGCGGGGGAAAGCCGGATCAGACCAGCGCCTGCTTGAGGGCCGCCGTCAGGTCGGTCGTGCTGGCCTTGCCGCCAAGGTCGCCCGTGCGCACGGCACCGGAGGTGATGACCTTCTCGATGGCCTTGTCGATGCGGGTGGCCAGATCCTGCCGGCCTACATGCTTCAGCATCATGTTCGCCGCCAGCAGCAGGGAGGTCGGGTTGGCCTTGTTCTGACCCGCGATGTCGGGGGCCGAACCATGCACGGCTTCGAACACGGCGGCCTTTTCACCAATGTTCGCACCCGGCGCCAGGCCAAGCCCGCCAACCAGACCGGCCGTAAGGTCGGACAGGATGTCACCGAACAGGTTGGTGGTGACGATGCAGTCAAACTGCCACGGATCGGTCACGAGCTGCATGGCGCAGGCATCGACAATGCGCTCGTTCACTTCCACGCGACCTTCGTATTCCTTGGCGACCTTGCGGCCTTCTTCCAGGAACAGGCCGGTCAGCAGCTTCAGGATGTTGGCCTTGTGCACCAGCGTCACGCGCTTGCGGTTGTTCTTGACCGCGTATTCAAAGGCATAGCGCACGATGCGGTTGCATTCCGCGCGTGAGGTGTAGCCCGCGCCCATGGCGATGCCCTTGGGGTCGTCACCCACGGCGATGTAGTTTTCCATCGCCGCGTAATACCCTTCAAGGTTCTCGCGGAAGATGACGAGGTCGATGTTCTCGAAACGGCCACCGGGCACGATCGTCCGGGTCGGGCGCACATTCGCGAACAGGCCGAACTCCTGGCGCAGTGTGACGTTGATGGACTTGAAGCCACCGCCGACGGGCGTGGTCAGCGGGCCTTTCAGCGCAAGGCCGGTGCGGCGGATGCTGTCGATCGTTTCCTTGGGCAGCGGGCTGCCCGTGGCATCGAGCGCCGCGACACCACCAAGCGCCTTTTCCCATTTGAAGGGAGCACCGACCGTATCCAGGATTTCAACAACGGACTGGACAATTTCAGGCCCGATTCCATCACCGGGAATCAGGGTAGCGGGAATTGTTTTTTCTGCAGACATTCTCGAACGTCTCCCTTTGTGCTTGCTACTGAAAAGCGTTTCAGCATGCCCACCGGCTTGGCTTACCCGGTTCGTTGCCGGGTGCCCCGTCGGAACTGGTTAAAAGTCCTAGGCCCCGGAAGCACATGTGACAATCGGGCCACCGGGGTGCGGTCATGGTTTTGCAGTCACATTATCCGGCGTGCAATGGCGCGCAGGCCGCCTTGAGCCATATCCGCGCCGGTGTATCCAGATGTGGTGCAATCCGTTCAAAAACCCGTGCATGGTAACTGTCCAGCCATGCGGTTTCGCTTCCCTCCAGCGCGGCGGCGTCGATCAATCGCCTGTCGAAGGGGGCGAGGGTGAGGATCTCGAATTCCAGAAAGCGCCGCCCGGCTTCCCCGATGGGGGAGGGCTGGACCAGATGAAGGTTCTCCAGCCGGATGCCGAACGCGCCGGGGCGGTAATAGCCCGGCTCGTTGGACAGGATCATGCCGGGCTGGAGGGGCACGGGACGGAAAACGGGGGAAATGGTCGCCGGGCCTTCATGCACGGACAGGTAGCTGCCAATGCCGTGGCCGGTGCCGTGGTCATAATCCAGCCCGCCCGCCCACAGCGCGTGGCC
>NZ_BAIO01000149.1 GCF_000613305.1 Komagataeibacter kakiaceti JCM 25156 | reverse complement strand
TGGACGCCAGCGGCCCGATGGACAGCGTGCAGCAGGCCATCCGCACGGTGCTGGCCCCCCACCTGAGCATGGTGGGCGGGGGGGCGGATGCCTGATCCGCGCACCTGCCGCCAGTTGTTCGGGCATGACGCGGCATGGCGGGAATTCCTGTCCGTCATCCGCACGGGCAGGCTGCACCATGCCTGGCTGCTGACCGGGCCGGAAGGGATCGGCAAGGCCACCATGGCCTTCATGATGGCGCGCGTGCTGCTGGGGGCGGAAGATCACGACAGTCCCGTCGGCCGCCGGGTCAGCGCGGGCACGCATGCCGACCTGCTGGTGGTCGCGCGCGGGGTGGATGAAAAACGCCACCGCCTGCGGCGCGAGATCGTGGGGGACGACATCCGCCCCATTCCCGCCTTCCTGCGCCGCACGGCGGCCGAAGGCGGCTGGCGCGTGGTGATCGTGGATGGCGCGGAATACATGAACCGCACGGCGGCCAACGCCATCCTCAAGATCCTTGAGGAACCGCCCGAACGCGCCATCCTGATCCTGACCACCTCCGTGCCGGGCCGCCTGCTGCCCACCATCCGCAGCCGTTGCCGGGTGCTGGGGCTGGGCGCGCTGGATGAAGCGGCCATGCGCGCCATGCTGTCGCACATGCCGCAGCCCGCCGATATGCCGGGGCTGGACAGCATCCTGCCACTGGCCCGTGGCGCGCCGGGCAAGGCGCTGGAACTGCTCGACGGGGGCGGGGCGGAGGTCGCGCATCTCGTGGCGCGGGTCATGAATGGCGCGGCGGATGAGGGGGCTGGCTACGACATTGCCGAGCAGGTCACAAAACGGGAAAATGGTTTTTCCGTCTTTTTCGATCTGCTGTGTAATGCCATATCTGAGAAAACGCGCGATCTGGCCCGCAACGCGGCCCGGGCGCGTGGGAGTGATCTCCGCCCCGCCCGCCTGGCCCTGCTGTGGCAGGACATGGTACGGCTGCGCGCGGAAACCGAACAATTCAATCTGGACAGGCAGCAGGCGGTTCTAACGGCGCTTGCGCGGGTGAGTGAAACATGACACGGCGCTACTACGTCACCACACCAATCTATTACGTGAACGGAGCGCCACATATCGGCCATGCCTACACGTCCGTCGCGGCCGACGTGATCGCGCGCTTCAAGCGTCTGGCGGGGTTCGATGTCTTTTTCCTGACCGGAACGGACGAACACGGCCAGAAGGTGGAACAGGCCGCGCAGGCGGCGGGCATGGAGCCCATCGCCTTTGCCGACCGGGTGGCGGCCGATTTCCGCGATATGTATGACAGGATGGCCATTTCGTACGATGATTTCATCCGTACGACCGAACCCCGCCACGCGGCGGGTGCCTCCGCGCTGTGGAAGAAGCTGGAGGAAAACGGCCATATCTACCTTGGCGCGTACGAAGGCTGGTACGCGCTGCGCGATGAATGTTTCTACGGTGAGGATGAACTGGTCACCGGCCCTGATGGCAGGAAGGTGGCCCCCACCGGTGCCGCCGTGGAATGGGTGAAGGAGCCGTCCTACTTCTTCCGTCTCTCCGCCTTTGGTGACAGGCTGCTGGAACTGTATGAAAGCCGCCCCGGTTTCATCGAACCGGCCAGCCGCCGCAACGAGGTCGCAAGTTTCGTGCGGCAGGGGCTGCGCGACCTGTCCATCAGCCGCACCAGCTTCAACTGGGGCATTCCCGTGCCGGGGGATCCGAAGCATGTGATGTATGTGTGGGTCGATGCGCTGGCCAATTACCTCTCCGCCGTGGGCTATCCGGATGAAAAGGCGGCGCGGTGGGATTTCTGGCCCGCCAACCTGCATCTGGTCGGCAAGGACATCCTGCGCTTTCACGCCATCTACTGGCCCGCGCTGCTGATGGGGGCGGGGCTTGAACTGCCCGATCGCGTGTTCTCGCACGGGTGGTGGACCATCGAAGGCCAGAAGATGAGCAAGTCGCTGGGCAATGTGGTGGACCCGCGCGACCTTGTGGAAACCTTCGGCCTCGACCCGATCCGGTTTTTCCTGATGCGCGAGATGCCCTTTGGCGGTGACAGCGATCTCAGCCGCCGGGCCATCATCTCGCGCATGAATGTCGAACTGGCGAATGATCTGGGCAATCTGGCGCAGCGCACGCTGTCACAGATCGCGCGCAACTGCGGGGGTGTGCTGCCCGGACGGGGCACCCTCACGGCGGAGGATACCGCCCTGCTGGCCCCGGCCAGCCTGCTGCCCGGGATCATGCACGAGCAGATTGACCGTCAGGCCCTGACCGACGCGCTGGAGGAGGTGTGGAAGGTCATCCGCGCGTGCAACGCCTATATCGACCATCAGGCCCCGTGGAAGCTGAAGAAGACCGACAGCGCGCGCATGAACGACGTGCTGCGCGTGCTGGCCGACGCCCTGCGCATCATCGCGACCGTACTCCAGCCCTACATGCCCGGCAGCATGGACCGGATGCTGACCCAGCTTGGCGTGGAAAGCGGCGAACGTGATTTCGCCGCACTCGACACACCGCTGCCCGCGGGCCGCGTGCTGCCCGCCCCGCAGGGCATCTTCCCCCGCCATGTTGAACCGGAGGCGACATGACCCGTACGGGACTGACCGATTCCCACTGTCATCTCGACCATTTTTCCGACGACGAACTGCCCGATGTCCTGACCCGCGCCCGGCAGGCCGGGGTGGATGGCCTGGTCACGGTCGGAACACGGCTGTCACGCGCGGCGCAACAGAAGAAGCTGGCGGAACTGGACCGGCCCGACCTGCGGGTGTGGTGCACCATCGGCACCCATCCCGACCATGTGGCGGAGGAAACCCTGCCTGATGCCGCCACACTCGCCGCCATGGCGGATGACCCGTGCGTGGTGGGGCTGGGGGAAAGCGGGCTGGACTATTTCCATGGGCAGGCGGAGATCCGCCCGCTCCAGCAGGAAAGTTTCCGCGTGCATATCGACGCCGCGCGCCAGACCGGCCTGCCGCTGGTGATCCACACGCGTGAGGCGGATGATGACATGCTGGCGATCCTGCGTGACGAGACCGAACGCAACGGGGTCTTTCCGTTCCTGATCCACTGCTTTTCCTCCGGGCCGGAACTGGCCCGTGGGGCGCTGGAACTGGGGGGGTATATCAGCTTCTCCGGCATCGCGACCTTCAACCGCGCGCAGTCGGTGCGCGACGTGGCCCGCGACGTGCCCGATGACCGCCTGCTGGTGGAAACCGATTCGCCCTATCTCGCCCCCGTGCCCCGGCGTGGCAAGCGCAATGAACCCGGCTACGTGGCCTATACCGCCCGCGTGCTGGCGGACCTGCGCGGGATGGAGGATGCGGCCTTTGCCGAGATGACCACGCGCAATTTCACCCGCCTGTTCAGCCGGGCGGCCTGACGGCATGGAACTGATCGTTCTCGGCTGCGGTGGTTCCGCCGGCGTGCCCATGCTTGGCGGCCCCGATGGGGCGGGGGACTGGGGGAGTGCGATCCGGCCCAGCCGCGCAACCGCCGCACGCGGTCATCCATCATCATGAATGACGGGCCGGGCCGGATGCTGCTGGTCGATACCGGGCCGGACCTGCGCGCCCAGCTTCTGGCGCAGCGCGTAAGCCGGGTGGATGCGGTGCTGTACACCCACGCCCATGCCGACCATATCGCCGGGCTTGATGAACTGCGGGGGGTCAACCGCGTCATCAACGGGCCACTGCCGGTCTATGGCACGGCGGAGGTGCTGGATGAGATCACGGTCCGCTTCGATTACGCCTTCCGCCCATGGACGCCGCCACGCATCATCCGCCCCATTCTCGAGGCCCGTCCCGTCACCCTGCCGGTCAGGCAGGTCATGGCGGGCATGGAAGTGGACCTGTTCAGCCAGCACCATGGCTGGACCGAAACGCTGGGCCTGCGCATAGGCCCGATGGCGTACTGCACCGACGTGGTCGAACTGGATGAGGTGGCGCTCGATACGCTGCGCGGAGTCGATACGTGCTGGTGGACTGTTTCCAGCGCGTGGAACATTCCTCCCACGGGTGGCTGGAGCGGGTGCTGCACTGGCGCGACATCATAAAACCCCGCCGCACCGTGCTGACCCACATGGGGCCGGACATGGACTGGGGGTGGATGCAGGCCAACCTGCCCGAAGGGGTCGAGGCCGCGTATGACGGATTGCGGCTTTACGCCTGAGCATCCACGGGCCGGATTAAGGCCGGTCCGGCATATAAAACGCAAAGGATGCGCGTAATGCTTGCCAGCGCGGCGTTCGCACCCTATGAGGGTGCGCCAACGGTCGGTGACCCGAGGCGCGGGGAAGCCGCCATCTGTTGACGAGGCCCCTGCATCATGTCTTCCACCCCGAAAAATACATCCGCACCCCGCATCGAGGATCGAATCCGCGAAGCCCTGGCGTTTGACGACGTTCTGGTCGTGCCTGACGAATCGAACGTCCTGCCATCGCAGACATCCACGCGGACGCGGCTGACCCGCAAGATCACGCTGAACATCCCGCTGGTCTCCTCCGCCATGGATACCGTGACCGAGGACGGCATGGCCATCGCCATGGCCCAGAACGGCGGGCTGGGCGTGATCCACAAGAACCTGACGATCGAGCAGCAGGCCGAACAGGTCCGCCGCGTCAAGCGCTTCGAATCCGGCATGGTGGTCAATCCCGTCACGGTCTATCCCGACCAGACGCTGGCCGAGGTCAACGCGATCATGTCCCGCCACGGCATAAGCGGCCTGCCGGTCGTGGAGCGCGAGACCAACCGGCTGGTCGGCATCCTGACCAACCGCGATGTCCGCTTCGCCACCGATCCGGGGCAGCGCGTCTATGAACTCATGACGCGCGAGAACCTGGTGACCGTGCGCAACAACGCCGACCGCGATCAGGCCCGCCAGCTCCTGCACCGCCACCGGATCGAGAAACTGCTGGTCATTGATGACGAGGATCGCTGCATCGGCCTCATCACCGTCAAGGACATGGACCGCGCCGTCCAGTATCCGCAGGCCAACAAGGACAGCCTCGGCCGCCTGCTCTGCGCGGCGGCGACGGGCGTGGGGGATGACGGCGTGGCGCGTGCGCGCGAACTCATGGCCGCGGGCGTGGATGTGCTGGTGGTCGATACCG
>NZ_BAIO01000150.1 GCF_000613305.1 Komagataeibacter kakiaceti JCM 25156 | reverse complement strand
AGCGGCCTTTTTGCTATTTGGGGTGCAGGGCGGGAAACAGTCGAAATTCCTGGTTATATCCGGTCGGTTGTCTGTGCCTGAGTGGCATGATGCCGAAGACTTTCTCATAACACGCAAGCAAGACCTCAGTGTCCAACCAGGAAAGCAGGTGCCGCGCGCTCCTGCTCTGTCGATGTTCATCATGTTGCCTTCTTCGTTATCCATGGTCTGGAACCTTGGTGGGGAAGGATGGTTTATACGGACATGGAAAAGGCCATACGCGCTTTATGTTCAAATATCTTCCGGGTATGATAAGCACCACAAAGATACGGATAACGTTTGTTCTCTCTCGACAAGGTAGCCAGAGTGGATTAAGCCAAAAATAGAATTTTCATGTCCAGAACAAACCTTACCCCTGCGAGATGTGGAGCTATCAGGTGCAGGTAGAACCGTAATCATGATCGGTATCGACGAGGCCACTCCGCCTCGACTGAACTGAGTGGCGCTTGATGCATGACTGAACATCCCTCGCGATATTCCGAAACCGGAAAGTTATTGTACGGTCTGTCTGTGCAGATGCGGGTGATTGGCGCGCTCATTGTGCGTGAATTACACACGCGGTTCGGTAGGGATAATATTGGTTTTTTCTGGCTTATTGTTGAGCCGGCGATGCTGACCATTGGCGTTTCCATCCTGCATATATCGTCCGGGCCATTCATGCATCATGGCATGCCGACGGGATCGTTCATCATCTCGGGCTATACATGCTTTATTCTGTTCCGTTCGATCGTCAATCGCGCGTCCGATGCGATCGAAAGTAACAGGACATTGCTGTACCATCGCATGATTACAATCTTTGATGTTCTGCTGGCGCGGGGCGTTCTGGAACTGGGCTCGACCATTCTGGCGGTTGTGGTGCTATCGACCGTGATGCAGTCGATAGATTATGGTTTCCTGCCCCAACGGCCGCTGCTCATGCTGACCGGGCTGTTCATGCTGTTCTGGTTCGCCTTCGGACTTTCGATGGTGATCGCCGCGGCGAGTGAGAAATCTACCATGGTTGAACGTCTGGTTCATCCAGCGACCTATCTGTGCCTGCCGATTTCGGGGGCCTTTACCATCCAGCAGACAATGCCTGATCCTTTCCGCTGGTACATGTCGTGGTGGCCCACGACGGAGGCGTTCGAGCTTATCCGGGAGGGCCAGTTTCAGGATTATACCAGCGATTATACGTTTCCAGTCTATATTTTAGGTTGGTGCCTGATCCTGAGTGTAGTTGGATTGATGTATCTGCGGGCAGTCAGAAAAGATGTTCATCTTGGATAATTTTCTGAAGATCACGCTTTATTCGCGTTTGGCCTGTACTGAGGTGATATGACTAATCTGGATTCATCTGGCGCCAGGGATACGGTTGCCTTTATGCGGCGTCATGCAGCGTTTTTTATTATAGTCGTGTTGCCTACGGTACTGGCGGCATTTTACTATAGTTTCATTGCAACGGGACAATATGAATCCGAGGCAGCGTTCATAGTAAAGGACAGCCGGCCCACGCGCTCAACCGGTGGCGGTGGCGCTGGAATGGGTATGATGGCAGGCGCGGGCGTGGCGACCGCCAGTTCGGGGCTGGCCGAGGGCTTCGCCGTCAATACCTATATGAAATCCCATGACGCGGTTGCGGCGTTGCAGAAACGTCTGGATCTGGTGAGCATGTTCCGCCGGCCGGGAACGGATTTTGTTTCGCGCCTGTTCTGGGCCTCCCCACCGCCAGAAAAACTGCTGAAATACTATCTTCGTCATGTTGACGTGGTTTTCCATGAAGATACCGGCGTGACGTCCCTGGCCGTCCGTGCTTTCCGGCCGGATGATGCCGAGCAGATTACGCGCATCCTTCTGGAACTGGGGGAGCAGCGGATCAACGAGTTCAATGCCCGGGTTTCCAGGAACACGATCAGTGTTGTCGATGACGAGATGTCCGAGGCCGAACAGCGGGTCAGGGATATACAGAAGCGCCTGACGGCGTTCCGCCAGAAAACGGGCGATCTGGATCCCCAGCAATCCTCGATCGCGGGTATTTCCCTCATCGCGCAATTGCAGACGGAACTGGCCCAGGCGGATACGCAATTAAGCCAGATGTTGCGGTATATCGACCCGGCCAGTCCGCAGGTGCAGACCATCAAGGAGCGGATTCATGCCCTTGACCAGCAGATCGAGCAGCAGCGCGATATGGTGGGCACGAAGAAACAGATAGCACTGAATGTGTCTGATTATGATCAGATGATGCTGGAGCGTGAATTTGCCCAGACCAATTACAATGCGACCGCGACCGAGCTGCAGAATGCCCGCGCGGAAGCCCTGCGGCAGCAGGTCTATATTGTCCGGGTTGTCGAACCGAATATGCCAAGCATTCCGACTTATCCCCATGGCGTGCTGATGGTGGTCGCCATATTCGTGGGTGGAATGGTGACGCTTCTGATTGGTCGTCTCCTGATCATCGGCATCAAGGAGCACGCCATCTGATGGCGCGGTTCCTTGAAGTAGGGTGTGTCTGAAGCCTGACATCAGGAATGGAGACACCGCAGTATCCGTGTAGTATCAGGGACGCTTCGGCTCCATCGGCTGAGGGAAGATTTTTATCGCGATGCAAAACAAGCCGCATGCTTTGCCTGTCGCCCCGCATGGTGTGGGGCCTATCCATAAAAAACGGACCAGGTCTTCCGCTCAGGGCACCATTGTGGCGATGGTGCTTCTTGGGCTGGGACTTGCGGGATGCAACACGCTGCCCAACAGTGGCCCCACGGAATCCGAAGTCAAGCACGCCCAGAAAGACCCCAAGAAGAATTCGGTCGGGTATGGGATCGTCCAGATCAGCCCCGACCTCATAACATTGCTGAATAGTGAAAAGCCGCCCTCCTTCTCCATGCTGGCCAGTGAGGTCGCGAAGGCGCACCCCAACGACCGCGTCGGACCGGGTGATTCGCTGGATATCGCCATTTATGAAATGGGTGTAGGGGTTTTTACCACGGGTTCCATCACGTCCGCTCCCGCGTCCTCAGCCAAGCCGACCCTGATTTCCGCCGTGCCGGTGGACGGGAATGGCGATATCACCCTGCCCTATATTGGTCTGCTGCATGTTACTGGCATGACAAGCGAGCAGATTGAAGCTGAAATCCAGAACCGGCTCAAGGGCAAGTCGGAATCACCCCAGGTTATGGTCAAGATCGAGACGGATCTGGAAAATTCGGTCATTGTTTACGGTGCGGTCAAACGTTCCGGTCGTATACCGCTGACACTTCATCAGGAACGCCTGATCGACGCCATCGCTCTTGCCGGCGGGAGCATGCAGCAGCCTGAAGACACGATCGTGCGGCTCGACCGGCATGGCAATCAGGCTGAAACATCGCTGCGGGATCTGGAACAGGATCCTACGCAGAATATCCTGCTTCAGGCGGGAGACCGCATCCAGCTTATTATTGAACCCCGTACCTTTACGGCTTTTGGCGCCGCGCATGAAGTTACGGAAACGTCCTTCAATACGTCAACTGTCAATCTGGCTGAAGCTCTGGCGCGCGTTGGCGGTCCGGCGGACAGTCAGGCCGATCCAAACGCCATCTTTCTGTTCCGGTATGAGGATGCCGATATAGCACAGCGTCTTGGCCTGCCCGTTACGTCCGGGGAGACCAGGATGCCCATCGTGTACCAGCTGGATATGATCAACCCGGCCAGCTATTTTCTTGCTGAACATTTCCCCATGAAAAACAAGGACGTGCTGTATATTGCCAACGCCAAGACCAATAAAGTCAACAAGGCGTTCAATCTGATCAATACCCTCATGTCACCGGGAATGCAGGCGGGCCGGGTCAGCCACTAATTGCCATGGTGTGAAGCCTCATTACCATATCGGCTGATCTGACCGGCAGTCTGATGGGTGCGTGGTAGGGAAGATGTTACCGGGCCCGGAAGGGTTTAGTAATATATCCGGGGAATACTGTTCCTGACCCAGTATTGATCGGTGCGTGATGGGGGATAATGCGGTTTTTCATTACTGGAGGTGCGGGATATATAGGTAGCCACGTTGTCCTGATGCTGCTGGATGCCGGGCATGACGTTGTCGTGCTGGATAATCTCAGTACCGGACATCGGCAGGCCGTTCCGCCTGAAGCCCGGTTCATTATGGGGGATCTGTCCAACACGGCACTTGTGGATGATGTCCTGAGCGATGGCCCATGGGATGGGATCATGCATTTTGCGGCGCGCTCCCTTGTCCCGGAAAGCATGCGCGCGCCGTTCATGTATCTGCGTGAAAATGTTGGGCCTGCCCTGACACTGATTGAACTGGCCGTGCGGCATAAGGTTCCGGCGTTTGTTTTTTCTTCTACGGCGGCTCTGTTCAGCAATACAGAAAACACGGTTATTTCTGAAACGTCTCACATTGCGCCCTCCTCCCCTTATGGGGAAAGCAAGCTCATGGTTGAGCGGGCCCTGTACTGGGCTGACAGGTTATATGGGCTGCGTAGTGCGTGCCTGCGTTATTTTAATGCGGCCGGGGCGGACCCCCGGGGGCGGGCTGGCGAGGATCATCATCCGGAAACACATCTCATCCCCCTGGCGATCCAGACTGTATTGGGAAAACGTCCATCCCTTGATCTGTTCGGCAACGACTATCCCACGCCAGATGGAAGCTGTATCCGTGATTATGTACATGTAACGGATCTGGCCCGCGCGCACCTTGCCGCCATGGGGGCAATTGGGCAGCGGAGCGTTACGTATAATATTGGCAATGGCAAAGGTATTCAAACCTTGAAGTCGTGCAAAGTATCGAACGGGTTTCAGGGCGTCGCCTTGACTGGCGCTGGGCGCCGCGAAGGGTAGGGGATCCGGCGGTTCTGGTGGCGAGTTCCGCTTTGCTGCAACGGGAGACGGGCTGGAAAAGCACGTTTCATGAGCTGGATTCCATCGTGGAAACAGCCCTGGCCTGGACAGAGAAATATCCCGATGGGTACGCATCTGTATAAAGATGAAAGTTTTGGTGAAGCTTTTTTCAAAAAGCTTCAGGAAACGCGCTTTTTGAAAAA
>NZ_BAIO01000151.1 GCF_000613305.1 Komagataeibacter kakiaceti JCM 25156 | reverse complement strand
CCAGCAGCGCGGGGCACGCGCCCTGCACCGCCGCGACCATGTTGCCCAGCAGGGTTCTGAAGGATTGGAACGTGATGGCCACACGGACCTCCGCATAAATAAAGGCCGCCCATGAAGGCGGCCTGAGGGAAGAATTGCATCCATGGCGCATGCGGCATGGGCGATATTGGTCTGCTTGTGGTGCGGCGCAGGATAAGGAAAGCCGCCATATGACCGTCGCGGTCAACCTGTCTGGAGGCTCAGCGCCTGCACCGCGCCCGTGGTGTCGGTATAACTTATGTCCAGCCGCACCTGCCCCGGCGCGGGCTGTGCTACGTTCACGCCGATGGGCCGGGTCTGGTCCACGCCGGTTTCCAGCGCCATCTGCGCCATGACCAGCGCCTGGATGCCGGCGGTATCCACCACGCCGCCCACGCGCGCGGGTAGGCCCGCGCCATAACCGGTCTGCCAGATATAGTCGCCCGCATTGGTGCCCAGCCGGCGCAGGACGGACTGGCGCGTCCGTTCCGCACCGGGTCACGACTGCTGGCCCACCCGATGCCGACAGGCCAAGGTCATTACCGATAATGTGGGAAAGATCGCTCATTGCGGCGCCCCCGTCATACCCGGTGCGTCGCTGACCGGGTGGTTATGGGCCCTGCCTGATATTGCCGCCGCCTTTACGTCCGTCTGCCCGGTTACGGTGCCCTGCGCGGTCATGTCGCCATCGGTCGTGATGGCGCCCCCTGTCACGGCCAGCCCGTTCATGTCCAGCACCATGCTTACACCTCCCACTGTCCAGGTCTTGCCGTTAGTGGTCAGAGTCTCGGTTGTATCTCCCGCACCCGCGTGGATCGCAGTCTGGGTAATGTGCCACCATGGTGCGTTCGGGGTCGCGCTTCCCGGTGGTGCGCTGTCCGAGGCCGGGGGCGCGCCGCATCCCGCCCGAATCAGCAGTTCGCCCGGCTGGGCCTGCTTTCCGGTCGCGGGTGATATGGGGGGCATCATCACCGCGTCATAAACAGGGCAGGCCACCAGCGCATGTTCTGCGTCGCCTTCCACCGCCGTGACCACCACATGCGCGCCCATATCGGGCAGGCAGGCGATGCGCAGGTTGCCCACCTGCATCGCGCCACAGGGGATCCAGCCACTTTCCACGCCCGAAGGCTGGAGTATGACCTTGACCGCGTGGTTAACCGGGTCCACCGCGCTGACCAGACCGAAGCCGGGCTGCGCCAGTGCGTTTGCCGTGCCGGCGGCAATCATGCGGGTATCAGCCATTGGCGTTCTCATCATTCGTGGCGCTACGGGCGCGCAGGGTGATCTGTTGCGAAAATCCGCCTTCCCACGAAAATCCGCTGCTTACGGCCTCCACATCCAGCGTGCCGTCCCACGTCGTGCCGGTGCCGGTTATCCGCATGAACTGGCGCGGCTCCAGCGTGATGCGGCCGGGTATGGTGCCGCTGATGGTGCGCTCATGGGCCACGATCTGGTTGTATTTGACTTCGGCGTACCGCCGCAGTAGATCAAGCCGCGCGCCCGGCAGGGTGAAGCTGTGCAGGTTTGCGTTGCCCTGCGTCATGAAGGTCGAACCACCCTGGGCGGACCAGTAGTAATCAATCCGTGTCCGCTGGCGGCTGTCCCATGACATGACATGCACGATCACACCCCGGGCAATCTGGTAATCACGCGTAAGGCGCAACCCGCTGGCCCCCATCGAGACCGGCGTGTTCGGGCCGCCATCCGTATAATCCATTACGTGCGTGTTGGATTTGTCCGCCACGGGATAGGGCGCGCAGACAATGGTTTTTCCTTCCGCGTAAAGATCGCAGCCGGTCATGTTGGCCAGATAGCTGGCAAGGTCGAATGCGGTCTGGAACCGGCTGTGGCTGGGGGCGGAGCTACGCTTGTGTTCAACCTGCCAGAACTGGCCCACCATGCCATCGGTCATGGTGACATCGGGGGTCAGCCCGGCGGAGGTGATCATGGCCCTGACCACCTCCGCCCCGGTCATGTTCAGCCAGCCATCGAGAACCCGCATATCGAGCAGCTTCGCCAGATAATCCCGGCACTGGACATGGACGGACGTTTCCGCCGGGCTGAGGGCGACATGATCCACGATACCCTGGAACATGGTGGTCCACTGCGCGCCCGCCTGCGCCGCGTCACGCATCTGAAGCTGGATGTCGATATCGGCCAATGCCCTGCCCGCCGCCGGGGCCTTCAGGTCGAACCACAGACCGGAACCGGGCACTTTCGTGCGGTCAAGGGCAAGGTCCAGTTCCAGCGTATCGGCGCGGCTGTAGCGGGTGCGGGTCAGGGTGAAGCGTTCCAGCGGGGTCTCCCCCCGTTCCCTGCCATTGACCAGCAGCCGCGCCCGTGGCGCGCGCCATACGGGTTGCCCGCGTGGGGCGGTGACCGTCATGCTTTCGCTCATGACGCCACCCCCGGCACACCGCTATCCTGTGAAGCATCGACCGCAGGCAATACCAGCGTAACCGGCGTGGTAAAGCCTGACAGGTCGGGATCAGTCATGCCGTTGAGCTGTGCGATGCGCCACCACTGCGTGGCGTCATTCAACCGCGCCGCGGCGACATGATACAGGGATATATCCGCCGCCGTGACCTTGAGTATGGTCGTCATGTCCCGCTGCTCCTACTGCGTTGTGACCAGTGGCCCGTTCTGCGTGCCGTCTGTCGCGGTGATGGTGTTGGCGTAGGCCCGGTTGACCAGCGCGCCGGACGTGACCGCCGCATTATGCAGTTCCGCGTTCTGGGTCAGGGTGGACAGGTCCGCCGTATTGTTCAGGCTGATACCGTCAAGGTTTGCCCCGGTCTGGCTTATGGCCGCCGTCAGCCCGCCCCCGGCGGATTCCAGCCCGGATACAAGGCTTGCCGCGCTGCCAGGCACGGAAGCCAGATTGATCCCTGCCCCGGACAGGCCGCCCACCATACCCAGATTATCCTGAATACCGGCGAATACGCCCCCCGCCCCCGCCATGTCGGCAATGGGGGCGACCTGGCCCATCACGGTGGAAAGCTGTCCACTCACATCGCCCGCGACGGTCGCCACATCGCCCAGCGCACCGGTAATGCCCGAAAGCGCGGATGCCGCGTCATCGCCAATCAGCGCCGACAGGCCGGACGTGCTGCCTGACGCAACCGGCACCTGCGGTGGCTGCTCCAGCACCAGACGGTAGGGGATAACGACCCCCTTCTGCTGGTAATCATAGGAATACTGGACAATCCTGACCGTAAGCGACAGACCGGCCCCGGTAAACGTCACGGGCAGGCCCGCGATGCGCATCTGCCGGAGCATCCGCGCCCGCGTAATGGCGGTAGGACCGACAAAGGTGCCGCTGAGCTCCAGCCGGTCGGGATCATTGCCCACCGCGTCGATAATCCTGTTTCCGCCAGGCAGCCGATGGACCGCCACCTGCTGGGTGCCGCCATCGCGTATGACCTGTGGCACTTCCAGGCCACTTAGCGTGAGCGGACCAATGGTTATGGGGGCGGAGGCCCAGAGCCGCCCGATCGAACCGATGGCGGTTTCCGCGTTCAGAAGGGTCAGGGACATGAAGGATTCCACTGGAAACAGGGCCGCCACGCGGGCGACCCATCAGGTATGATGGAAGAATGGATGATGGGATGAGGCAGCACGGAAAGGCCATGCGACAGGAATGAGCGGCGTGGCTGTGCCATCATTTGCCCTGTGTAATGCCAAACCATGCAGGCAGGAAGCATTACAGGCGTATGGATTACCCCGGCCCACTTACAATCTGCTTAAGTACAAACAACTTTTATTTATTATAAAATAAACCGATAATTTGATATTTGCAGAACCAGATTTTAAAGTATTCCGTAATCACAAGAAAGTTTTTGGTGAAGCTTTTTTCAAAAAGCTTCGGGAAACGCCGCCTTTTAAAAAAAACGTCACCCAAATACTTCTATTTTTATCAATCATTTATTGTCAAACAGAACCAGAAAATATTCACCTGAATGCACGGTGTCGCAGGCTTCCACGGACAGATGCCCCGTACCCGGTAATTTTTTTATCTGCCAATGGACCGGCCCGGCATCTGGGGGTACTGCATCACATCTGCCGCGGTGCCGGTGGCGCGATGTTCATGCAGAGCACGGTTCGTATCGATCCGGGCCACGGCCTGCCCCAGTACATGATGGTCCAGTTTCAGTGGAATGGTAACCTGAACCATCGGCGCTGGACTTCCCCGTTCCTTGCCGCCACGGCCTGTTGTATCCGGATGGACCACTGGCACCGGACTGATGAAGGAAGGTCGCGCCCATTCGCCCTGCCACCCAGTGCCTGCCGTTACCATGTCCGTGGGCATGACACTGTTTCCCCACGCCGCCTGTCCGCCCATGGGGTGAAAAGGCAGCATTCTGCCAAAAGACGTCCGCTCCATATTCCCACTCAGGAACGGGAGCATGCCGGCAGTATGTCCACCAGCATGATCGGGCCTGAATGCGGGCAGTCCTGCCGTTAATGACCCGTCTGGGCGCACTATCGTGGCGATCACACCGGTAGATTTGCGTTCAATCGGCATGGGTACAGTCCCGCGTGCAGTCACGGTAGTGGATTGCTCGTTTCCGCCCCATGTGGATGACAGGGCTTTCCCCGCTGCATGGGAGAATGGAAAAAATGGTGCATGAATACGGGGTGCGCGGTCGCCAGTTGCTCCCGCCACCGGCGCGGCGCGCATCATGGCCAGATGAATGATTCTCCCGGCAGGCTGCTGCGCCAATACGCCCGTGGGCAGAAAAGCAGCAGGCCGGGTAATGGCAGGCATAGGGACGACGGGCCCGGTCGTTCCGGATACAGGAGAAACGGAAAGCGTGGTTACGGGTTGGGGGACCGCAATTATATGCTCTCCCCCGCCTGCCGGAACATAGCCGGACAATGAAGCATGGCGTGCCACGGTCCCCGTTCCCACAGCGCCAGACCCGATATGGGCTGGCAGCGTGGGAGAGACCTGCCGTGTCGTGATGCGGTGGATCACATCAACCAGACGCCCCACCCGCCGCTGCGGCGTGGGGGACGGAACGGG
>NZ_BAIO01000152.1 GCF_000613305.1 Komagataeibacter kakiaceti JCM 25156 | reverse complement strand
CCCGGCGCCCGGAATTCCGACCTGCCGGTCCGCCGGGATCAGGCGGCCCAGCGCCGGATGATGCGCCGGTGGGGCGGGGGGCGGAGACTCCCGCGTGGCGCAGGCTGCCAGCAGCACAAAAAGCACTGGATAAAGCAGCCGTGACAGGCGAATGTTTGAAAGCACGGCAATCCTGCGTATCATCATGACCAAGCGCATGCTCCACCGACAGGCGAAAGCATGCAAATTCAAGCCGGACAACAACCCGAGGCCCGTTAAAATGCAACCCCAGTCCCAAGATCCCGTTCCGCACCCCCGCCTGGGTACGATCGAAACCATCGTCGTCGATTCGCGCACCCTGTCCTGTGATGGCGGGCTGGGCGCGCTGGGGCATCCGCGCGTGTTCCTGCGCATCGCCCACCACCAGACCTTCTGCCCCTACTGCTCGCGGCTGTTCGTGCTGAACCCGGATGCACCGGCAGGTGTCGAACACTGATCGCATCCTGACTGATGTCCAGCGACAAGCAGGTTCACCTGATCCTGGTGGATGGTTCGGGGTTCATTTTCCGCGCCTTCCACGCCCTGCCCCCCATGACCAGCCCCGATGGCACGCCCGTCAATGCGGTGTATGGTTTCACGAACATGCTGTCGCGGCTCATGCGCGAACACGCAGGCACCCATCTGGCGGTCATATTCGATGCGGGACGGCATACGTTCCGTAATGATCTGTACGCGCAGTACAAGGCGCACCGCCCGGAACCGCCGGAGGAGCTGCGTCCGCAATTCAGCCTTGTGCGCGACGCAACCGCCGCCTTCGGCGTTCCCGCCATCGAGGAAGCGGGCTGGGAAGCCGATGACCTGATCGCGGCCTATGCCCGCAAGGCGACCGACGCGGGCGGGCAGTGCACCATCTATTCGTCGGACAAGGATCTCATGCAGCTCATCCGCCCCGGCGTGATGATGATGGATCCCATCAAGCAGAAACCGATCGGGGAAAAGGAAGTCCTGGCCAAGTTCGGCGTCACGCCCGACCGGGTGGCCGAGGTGCAGGCCCTGATCGGGGATCCGGTGGATAACGTGCCGGCGTGCCCGGCATCGGCCCCAAGACCGCATCGGCGCTGATGGCGGAATACGGGTCGCTGGACGGCATCCTCGCGGGGGCGGAAGGCATGAAGCGTCCAAGCGGCGGGACAACCTGCTGGCCCATGCCGCGATGGCCCGCCTGTCGCATGAACTGGTGACCCTGCGTGAGGACGCGCCCTGTCCCGAACCGCTTTCCGCCCTGGCCTGCTGCGATGTGGATATGGAGCGGCTGGGCGCATGGCTGTCGAACATGGGATTTTCCTCCCTGTTGCAGCGCATGGGCATGAAGCCGCGCCCGCGCGCCCAGACCGCCCCCCAGACCCCCGCTCAGGCTGCCGTGGAGGTTGCCGCCACGCCGGATGCGGTCCTGCCGCCCATCCCGACAGAGCCTTACGGCCCGTATGACACGGTGACCGACCCCGAAGTGCTGCGCCAGTGGGTGAACGAGGCCCGCGCCGGTGGCGTGTGCGCGGTCGATACGGAAACCGATGGCCTTGACCCGCTGACGGCGCGGCTGGTCGGGATCTCGCTGGCCACCCGGCCCGGAAAGGCCTGCTACATTCCGCTCGGGCACGAAGGCGACCTGATGGACGCCCTGTGCGCGGCCCAGATGCCGGTGGAGACGGCCCTTGAAATCCTTGCGCCGCTATTCGCGGATGTCACGGTTCTCAAGATTTTCCAGAACGCGAAATTCGACCTGCTGGTGCTGACACAGGCGGGCAGCGTCCAGCCCGCCCCGATTGATGACACCATGCTGATTTCCTATGCCCAGTCGGCCGGGCAGCATGGGCAGGGGATGGATGAACTCTCGCGCCTGCTGCTGGATCATACGCCCATTCCCTATGATGAGGTCACGGGCACGGGCCGCAACCGGGTCGTGTTTTCCAAGGTGGATATTGCCCGCGCCACGCCATACGCGGCCGAGGATGCGGATGTGACCCTGCGGCTGTGGCAGGTACTCGCGCCGCAGTTGCGGCCCAACCGGGCGCTGGCGTTGTATGAGCAAATGGAGCGCCCCCTTGTCCCGATCCTGGCGGATATGGAACGTGCGGGCATTGCGGTGGACGCGGATGACCTGCGCGCGATGTCCACCGAATTCGCGGCGCGCATGGGCGTGATCGAGGCCGAGATCCATACCCTTGCCGGGCGTGAATTCAATGTTGGCTCCCCCAAGCAGCTTGGCGAGATCCTGTTTGATGAAATGGGCCTGTCCGGTGGCAAGCGCATGAAATCGGGCGCATGGGGCACGGATTCATCGGTATTGCAGGATCTGGCCGATCAGGGGCATGACCTGCCCGCGCGGATTCTGGCCTGGCGTCAGCTTGCCAAGCTCAAAAGCACCTATGCCGATGCGCTGCTCAACCAGATCAACCCGGTAACGGGGCGAGTGCATACCTCGTTCCAGATGGCGGTCACGACAACGGGCCGCCTGTCGTCCAACGATCCCAACCTCCAGAACATTCCCATCCGCACGGAAGAAGGCGGGCGTATCCGCCGCGCCTTTGTCGCGGCCCCCGGCCATGTGCTGCTCTCGGCCGATTATTCCCAGATCGAACTGCGGCTTCTGGCCGATGTGGCCGATATTCCCGCCCTGCGCGACGCCTTTGAGCGCGGGCAGGACATTCACGCCCGCACCGCGTCCGAAGTGTTCGGCATCCCGCTGGACGGGATGGACCCGCTGACCCGCCGCCGCGCCAAGGCCATCAATTTCGGCATCATCTACGGCATCAGCGCCTTCGGGCTGGGCCGCCAGCTCGGCATCCCCCCGGGGGAAGCGCGCGGGTATATCGACGCCTATTTCGCCCGTTATCCCGGCATTCGCGATTACATGGAGCGGATGCGCGCGGAAGCGCGGCGCAATGGTTACGTCACCACCCCCTTTGGCCGCCGCTGCTGGGTGCCGGGCATTGCGGACCGCAACGCCGCGCGCCGCAACTATGCCGAACGCCAGGCCATCAACGCCCCATTGCAGGGGGGGGCGGCCGACATCATAAAACGGGCCATGGTGCGAATTCCCGCGGCCCTGGCCGATGCGGGGCTTGACGGACGCATGCTCCTTCAGGTCCATGACGAACTTCTGTTCGAGGTGCGGGCCGGGGACGCCGAGCGTCTTTCCGCCCTCGTCAAGCAGGTCATGGAATCCGCGGCGGCCCTTCGCGTGCCTCTGGTCGTGGAAACCGGGACCGGAACGAATTGGGCGGATGCACACTGATGAAGCAAAATGAACGTGACCGGTTTTTCCTGCTGGTCGGGTTGGCCATTCTGGCGGTTTCTTCCATCTGCGGGTATGTGGGCTACCGGCTTTTTGACCGCGCGCCGGTGCCGCTTGTCTCCTATGGCAATCCGGTTGGCGGCTCGTTCAGGCTGGTCAACGGGGCGGATGGCTCCGTGCTGGATACCGATTTCAGGGGCCGGTGGATGCTGATCTATTTCGGCTACACCCACTGCCCCGATACGGTCTGCGGCGCGACGGCCAAGGCCATGGCGGAGGGCGTCGCCGCGCTGGGGCGCGAGCGTTCGCGGCTGGCCGTGCCGATTTTCATCACCCTCGACCCCATGCGCGACACGGCGGAGGACCTGCGTACCTACGCCCTGCGCTTTGGCACGCAGCTTACGGTCATGACGGGATCGCCCAAGATGATTCAGGCGGTGGCGAAGGAATATCACGCCCCCTATGTCCGGCATGAGGGCGAGAATGGTGATTACTCCATGGACCCGCGACCCAGATCGTGATCATGTCCCCCACGGGCCGGTACGAGGGCACCCTGCCCGCGACCGCCACGGCGGGCGAGATCACCGCGCGGATGACGCAGCTCATGGATGCCCAGGCCGGGCACTGAACCAACGCAGGGGGGGGGAGCGGGATGAAGACGGTCCTGCTGCCCCTTGCGCTTGTCGCGGCCCTTACCGGTGTGGCGGCCCCCGTCATGTCCGCCCATGCGGCGGAGGGCACGCGGGGAAGTCCCCACCGGGGCGGCACGCTGCGGCTGACGGCGGTTTCCTCCGCCGGAACGCTTGATCCGCAGATCAATTACACCAGCCAGTACATGCAGGTGATGAGCGTCGTCTATGACGGGCTGCTGACCTATCCCAAACTGCAGGGGCCGGCTGGCGGGCAGGTTGTGCCGGATCTGGCGCGGTCCCTGCCGGACATGCTTGATGGCGGGCGCACATGGGTGTTCACCCTGCGCGACGGTATCCGTTTTTCCAACGGCGCGCCGGTTACGGTGGAGGATGTCGCGGCGTCGCTGCGGCGTATCTTCCGTGTTGGCGCGCCAACGGCCGGATCCTTTTACGGGGCGATTCGCGGCGCGGATGCCTGCCTGCGCGATCCCGCGCACTGCACGCTGGCAGGCGGGGTCGAGACCGATGCGGCCAGCGGGCGCATCACCATTCACCTGACCGGGCCGGATGCGGAATTCCCGCAGAAGATGGCGTTTGGCCACGCGGCGGTCCTGCCCGCCGGGACGCCGCCGCATGATCTGGGTAACGAGGCCGCCCCCGGCACCGGCCCCTACCGCATCGTCGCCTCCAGCCCCGACCGGGGCATGCGGCTGGAACGCAATCCCTTCTTCCATGAATGGAGCGCGACGGCCCAGCCCGATGGGTATGTCGATACCATCATCTATGACTACGGCCTGGCGGAGGAAGATGCGGTCACCGCTGTCGAACGCGGGCAGTATGACTGGATGGCCGGGCTCAAGCCGCTGGACCGGCTGGGGGAAATGGGCAGCCGCCATACGGCGCAGGTCCATGTCTACCCGGTCTACGGGCTTTTGTTCCTGCCCATGAATGTCAACATCCCGCCCTTTGACAACATCCTTGCGCGCCACGCCGTCAATTACGCGCTGGATCGCCGGGCCATGACGATCCTGTACGGTGGCTCCGCCATCGCGGCCCCCCTGTGCCGCA
>NZ_BAIO01000153.1 GCF_000613305.1 Komagataeibacter kakiaceti JCM 25156 | reverse complement strand
CCTGTCACGCATGACCCACGCACAGCGCACGCGGCGGTGCCTCTACCTGCCGCAGGCGCTGCCCGCCATGGTGCATCTGCAGGTGCTGGAATCCCTTCTGGCGGCGCAGCACGCCACCACTGCCGTACCACCCGCGCGGGCCGGGGATGACGCGGTGGACGCGGCACTGCGGATGCTGGACATATTCGGCATAGCCGGGCTGGCCATGCAGTATATGGATGAACTCTCCGGCGGGCAGCGCCAGCTTGTCGGGCTGGCGCAGGCGCTGGGCCGCAACCCGGACGCGCTGCTGCTCGATGAACCGCTCAGCGCGCTGGACCTGCACCACCAGTTCGCGGTGATGGACATCCTGCGCCGTGAAACCGCGCGGCGGAACATCGTGACGGTCATGGTCCTGCATGACCTGAACATCGCCATACGCATGACGGATTATGACGTGATCCTGCGCGATGGCCGGATCATCGCGGCGGGGCCGCCGGACGCGGTCATAACCCCTGCCACATTACGCGCGACCTATGACATCACGGCCCGCGTGGAAACATGCAGCCGGGGCCTGCCGCATATCATGGTGGACGGACTGGCCTGACCACGGGCCGCCGATAAGTAAAGAAAAGGTAATCCCGCACTATATTATCGTGCCGCGACGCGATGCCCGCGCTGTGCGCGGCGCGGGTATGACCGGGGCGTTATTTGGTGTGCGCGCCCCTGTTATGCGTGCCGACATGCGCGTTACTGAACTGGCGGCCGTTACGCCAGTCATGCCTCACATTATTTTTATGCGATCGGGGTCATGCAACCCCATCATGCCAGGCGGGGGAACGAAAACCCGGTCCGTCCGTTATTTCGCGAATGCAACCGGAGGGTGTTATTTCCAATACGGTATCGAAATGACATGCAAAGCGGAAGTTCTATATTTATGAGGCTCCTGCGTCCGGACACGGGCACGACCCATGCGTGTGGGGCTGTATCCATGTTTCCGCGAATGGAGTATTTATTTTATGCGCCATGCTGATAGAATAATGACAATCCCTTAACAATATCGCGTAAAATCCGGAAACAGCTTCCACCGCATCCGACATTTATAAACAAATAATTGCATATACGCGAAACATACGATATTAGCGGGTGAAGATTGGCATACAGTCATGCCTGCCGGAATGTCACGATAAGCAGAACGCCTCCTTATCGGCGCAAGGAAGATGCAGCCTGGCAACTGAAAATGGCATGAAATACCGATCGGGTTGATTTATTGTGGTTGCATAACAGGCAGATGATTATTACTGATAGGGCAAGATATGTCTCCTGATGACAATCTACCAAGGAAAGAAGCGAAATTGGATAATAAAGACATTCCGCATACCGAACTGGTATCGATGACGACAGAAATCGTGGCCGCGCACACGAACCACAATACGGTTGCGGTCGATCAGATTCCGGCGCTGATCGAGACTGTCTATACTGCCCTCAAGACACTCGGTGCTGAAAAGGCGGTCGAGCCCACGCCGCTCCAGCCGGCCGTGCCGATCAAGAAGTCAGTATTCCCCGATTATGTTATTTGCCTGGAAGATGGCAAGAAGCTGAAAATGCTCAAGCGCCATCTCCAGACCGCGTATGGCATGACACCGGAGCAGTATCGTGAAAAATGGGGCCTGCCCCCCAACTATCCGATGACCGCGCCCAACTATGCCGCCCATCGTTCCTCCCTTGCCCAGAAGATCGGTCTGGGCCGCAAGGTGGTTGCCGAGCCCGCGCCCGAAGCCCCCGCCGAACCCACGGAAAAGGCCGCCCGCAAGACCCGCCCGCGCCGCAAGAAGGCCACTCCGGAGACCGCGGCGTAAAAACGCCATCGCCTCCAGACTCAATACCCAGTCCGGCAACGGGCTGGGTATTTGTGTTCGGGGGGGGGGCTTTACACCGCAGGTGCTGCCTGATTGCATGGCAGGTATTTGCGTTATTAATGATCCGTGTGTTTTTCTTGCCCCGTGCCCGATACCGGTCACTTCATTGCGGGGGATGAAACACCTGTTTCGCCGGGCATGTCATAACGACCCGCGAAATTATTTTCCCACCCTGTAGTCAGCCTGTCCGGTGTAATTACTTGCGGGCATCTTCCGTTGGGCCAGACGGGTATCGTCCATTATCAACAACGTGGGCGGCCTATCACTTCCGGCATTGGAAATGGGGCTGTTGAACAGTAAGAGACTGTTTAAAACAGCCTGCCTTCAGGATATTCCGCAAATCCCAAGGAAGTTTTGGTGAAGCTTTTTTCAAAAAGCTTCAAGAAACGCCGCCTTTTTG
Organism: Komagataeibacter kakiaceti JCM 25156; assembly: GCF_000613305.1. The sequence goes on along the minus strand of NZ_BAIO01000153.1, from coordinate 2,660 downwards.
AAAAAGACAGCACCCAGAAACTTTTATTGTTTCGCATCACCCGGCTATTTTCAAACCACCTCCAATCACCGCAATGCGGCATGGCACATATGTTCCACAGTATTGTGCTGTAATCAGCCGCCGGGTCACGCCTGCCACGTCCGGTCCCTTTAACAGGCCCGCAGGTGCAGCGACACGGGGCGTCTGTTACTGTCTGTAATAGAGTCATAACCTTTACTTCATGGTGTTGCCATTATCTGATCGGTCCGTTTCCGGAATGGCGTGGTCGGGATCCAGAACCGCCGTGCCGACCGTGCGCCCATCGTGGAAAACGACAGTAATATGGTCCGTCAGGTGCCAGCTTTCAGGGGGAATGATCTGGTCGGCATGGCTGCCATCAGTATAATTCAACCGCAATGTGACCGGCAGCATGAGCCTGCCCTTGCTCCGCACCTCAACGCGCGTGCCCTGCCGGGGGTCGTTATTGACATAGGACAGACCCGACAGGGCGTAATCCGGCCACCAGTTCATGAAATACCAGCCGCGCCAGAACCAGCCCAGATCCTCGCCCGCCTCGCTTTCCATCAACCGGAAGAAATCAGACGGCGCGGGATGCCGGTAGGCCCATGCCTGTATGTAACGCCGGAAGGCGGCGTCAAAACGTTCCGGCCCCAGTATCTGCTCACGCAGCAGCACCAGCCCGTAAGCACTTTTGAAATACGTGACGGCATGACGGTAGGGTTCCGCCACCAGATCCGATGGCGTCATGAGCGGCGGGGCCTGCGGGTCGGTCAGTACGGGCACGATGTCCTCGGCCGGCCTGCCGGTGCGCGGGGCGAATTCGGGGTCCTGCTTGGGCGCGAACTCACCATTATGGAAATGTTGCGACGCCAGCACGTCGATAAAGGTATTGAACCCTTCATCCATGAAGCATGACGCCGCTCGTCCGTGCCGACAATCATGGGGAACCAGCCATGACCCAGTTCATGCGTGGTGATCCAGAACAGCTTTGCATCCCGGTCCTGCCAGCCGTCAAATACAATGCCCGGATATTCCATGCCCGCGCCATGGCCCCCCACATTGATGGCATTGGGCCATGGATAGGGAAACCACTGGCGGGAGAAGTATTCGATCGCATGGCGGGTATATTCGGTCGAACGCGCCCATCCGCCCGGCCCGCATCCCTCACGCGGGTAGACGGACATGGCCAGCCGCGCCACCGGCTTCATGCCCGGCACAGGTCGTACCGGGGGCAGGTAGATCCGCGCCGCGTCCCACATGAAGGCGGGCGACGCGGCGAAGGAGACATCGCGCGTGTTCTCCATATGGAAGCGCCAGCTTTTTTCGCCATCATGGGCAAGATGGCTGGCGGGATCGGTTACATCCCCGGCGGTGCGGATCATGACGGTGGCCGGACCACGCGCCGCGCGGGCCAGCCGGGCGCGTTCGGTGGGCGTCAGAACCTCGGCCGGGTTCAGTAGCGCGCCGGATCCCACTACCGTAAAGTTCCACGGCACCGTGACCGTGTAATCAAAATCCCCATACTCCAGATAGAACTCCTGCCCCAGATAGGGCAGGGTGTTCCAGCCCCGCCGCGCATCGTACACGCTCATGCGCGGATACCACTGCGCCACTTCGTAAATATCCCCCTCCTTCGTGGGGGTGACGCTTGTGCGGCCACCCCACGGGCCGGGAATGGTATGGTGCCAGCGGATACGCAGCCGTAATTTCCGCCCATGGCGCAGCCACGCCGCCCGGGGCAGGGCAAGCTGCATGCGGGTATCGGAAATACGGGGCGTAAGCGTGGTTTCGTGGCCGTCGTGAAGCAGGGCGACGGAGTCAATCACCATGCCCTCCGTCACGTCGGCATGCCGCGCCGGGCTGGCCATGCGGGCCCGCGCATCCGCGCGGTAGATGTTCTGGTCAAGCTGGAGCCACAGCACATCAAGCGTGTCGGGGCTGTTATTGGTGTAGGTCAGGATTTCCTCACCACCCAGTACATGGCTCGCGGTGTCGATCCGGGCATGAATGGTGTAGTCCGCGCGGTTCTGCCAGTAATCCGGGCCGGGCAGGCCCCCGCCGGTACTGTAGGCACCCGGGGCGTCCGGCAGGGTCAGGGTGTCAAATACCGCGCGCATGTCCACATGGCCTGCCGGGTCGGGCGCTGCGTGCGCCCCCGCGCACCCGGCGAGGCAGAAGATGACGGCAAGTTTCCGAAGGGTCATCCAGCGCTTCCTGCCCGTTACATATCCGTTGGCCTGACTGTAGCAAGGCGGCCGGGAGCGCGCAAAACCGGGTCAGATCACCTTCAGCCCGACCGTGATCAGGATGGCAGCCAGGATGGTCCGCTGCACCCTGTCCGGTATGAGCCCGACGCACAGGCTGCCCAGTATGATGCCGGGCACCGAACCGCAGAGCAGCGAAAACAGGAGTTCCCCGTCAATGTCACCGATCCACCAGTGCCCCATGCCCGCAATGGCGGTCAGCGGCACCGCGTGGGCGATGTCGGAACCGACCAGGCACCGGACCTCAAGCCCCGGATAGAGAAAGACCAGCGCCGCCATCCCGATCGCGCCCGCGCCCACGGAGGAGAGCGTGACCATCACCCCCAGCACCACGCCCAGCGCCGTAGTCAGGCCTGCGGTCATGGCGGGCGAAATCTGCCCCGCCTTGCGCCGCGA
>NZ_BAIO01000154.1 GCF_000613305.1 Komagataeibacter kakiaceti JCM 25156 | reverse complement strand
CGCGCGCGCGCCAGATCAACCTGATCGGCCAGCGTGGCGACGCGGGCGGGCAGCAGGCCATGCAGCCCGAACAGGTCACGCTCGCGCTCATCAAATGCATTCCCCTTGTTCAGAACAGGACAATCCAGAAGTTCCCTGCCAGATAAGGCGATCTGGAGGGCGTGATGACCAGTGGACTGAGCTGTATCCGACATAAGAACCCGGTGTTGCCATAACAATTGAAGAACAGGCAGGATACGGATCTGCACATCTTCGTGTAGGGTATGCGATTGCACGCCAACCGTACGCCGTACGCAATCTTGGAAAGACCGCATGCCCGATGAAATCAGTGACCTGAAGTTTTTCTGCGTCCTTGCGGCGGCGGGCAGCATCGCGGGCTGCGCACGCGCCATGGGCATGTCACCCGCCGCCATGAGCCGCAGGCTCAGTGCGATGGAATTCCGTCTTGGCACACGTCTGGTCACCCGTACATCGCGCCATTTCGCCCTGACGGCGGAGGGCCTGCGCCTGCATGAAAACGCCGTGCGAATCATGCAGGAAGTGGAGGAGGCGGAGGCGGAACTGACCGCGCGCGCGGGCATTCCACACGGGTTGCTGCGCGTGGGCGTGCCATCGGAAATCGGGCGCAAGCTGCTGGCCGGTGTGGTGGCCAGCTTTGTGGAGCAGTATCCCGAAGTCACCGTACACCTGACCCTGTCGGATGCGGGGCTGGACGTGATTGATGACGGGCTGGACATCGCCATTCGCCCCGGCATGCCATCGGATCAGGAGGTGATGACCACAAGCCTGATCAACAGCCGCCGCGTGGTCTGCGCCGCACCGGATTACCGCGCGCGCAAGGGCCTGCCCGACACACCGCACGACCTGCTCAAGCATGACTGCATCTGCCTGATCCGGCGGCAGCGCATTTTTAATGAATGGGTCTATTCCGATGGCAAGAGCCGCAAGGAAGTCCATGTGACGCCCCGCCTCGCCACATCCAGCAGCGAAGTGCTGCATGACTGGGCGGTAAGCGGGCGGGGCATTGCGCTGAAAGTATTGTGGGACATTGCCGATGACCTGAAATGCGGCCGTCTGATCGAATGTCTCAGCACCTACAGGTGGGAGGATGTCACGCTGTACGCGGTATATCCGTCCCGCGCGCATCTGCCCTCACGCACGCGGTTCTTCCTTGATTTCGTCCGCCGCGCACTGCGCCAGAACTATTTTGGCGCGTAAGCGCGGCAGTCGGTCAGCCCACCAGATCCAGCCCGCGCACCACCTGCGCCGCCCGCGCCATAAGGGCGGGCATGTCCAGCCCCGGAATCTGGCCATCCACCACCACATGACGGCCTGCGGTAAAGACATGCCGCACATCCGCCGCCCCCGACACCACGGGCGCCAGAAGCGGGTCATGCAGCCCGGCATGGCGGGGCTGGTCCACGCCATGCACCACAAGGTCGGCCGCCATGCCTTCGCGCACCGTGCCGATGGCGTCCAGCCCCAGCACCTTTGCCCCGCCGGCGGTGGCCCAGTGGATCACGTCCTCGCTCGTGACGCTGGCGGGACCGTGGATGGCGCGATGGATCATCCAGGCCGCGTGCATTTCGGCCCCCATGTCGCAGGCCTCGTTGGAAGCCGCGCCATCCACCGCCAGGGATACAGTCCCCCCCGCGCGCATCATGGCGGGTGCGGGCGCAATGCCGGAACCAAGGCGGCAGTTGCTCTGCGGGCAATGCGCCATGCCGGTTCCGGTGCGGGCCAGCAGGGCGATCTCGTCCGCGTCAAGGTGGACGAGATGGGCGTACCATACATCCGGCCCCGTCCAGCCATGCTCGGCCACGAACTGGACGGGGCGCATGCCGTAACGCTCCATGCAGAACGTGACATAATTTACCGTTTCGGACAGGTGGGAATGCAGCCCGATGCCCATATCACGCGCGGCCCGCGCCGATACCCGCAGTTCATCGGGGGTCATGCCCCATGTGGGGGTGTTGGGGGCCAGCACCACGCGGCGCATGGCGTCGGGTGCGGGTCGTTGTACCGCGCGGCCAGATCCGCCACGCGGCGCAGCATCGTGTCCAGATCCTCGTTCGGGCTGGGGATGATGTCATCCGTATCCAGCCTGCGGCTGTGGGTGGTGCCCCCGCGCGCCAGCACGAAGCGCAGGCCCATCCGCTCCGCCGTGTCGAACAGCACATGCGCGGGGTCATAACGGTAGCTGTCGGCAAACAGGTAGTGGTGGTCGGCCACCGTGGTGCAGCCCGACAGCAGCAGTTCCGCCATGCCCACGCTGGCCGCCGTGGCCAGCGCGGTTTCATCAATCCGGCTCCAGTAGGTGGAGGGCACAAGCCGCAGCCACGTTTCCAGCGGCGCGTCGATAGCGGTGGGAATACCCTTGAGCATGCTCTGGAACAGATGGTGATGGGTGCAGACCAGCCCCGGCGTAATCACCCCGCCCTTCGCATCCACCGTGACTTCACCCGGTTGCGGCGCGATTGCGCCGATACCGGCTATGACGCCGTCCCTTACATGCACATCCCCCTGCCGACGGGCCAGCGTGTCACGCTGCCCCGTCAGGATGCCTGATGCGTTACGGATAACAATGTTGCTCTGGTTCATTACCGGCCGTATCCCGATCCATCATGCATGGGTTCGCCCCTTACGCCCTGGGCGCGTAATTGGCGTTGATCCGCTCATCCAGATAATCCTGCGCGGTGATGGGATCGTATTTCTTTTGTGGCCCCTGAATGATGGCGTCGCGGTTGGCCTGACAGAAAAACGGCAGCGACAGCCGTGGCCCCAGATATTCATCCCGCCGGGGCATGCGCACCCGGTGCAGGTGGATCTGAGGCGATCATCGCTCCAGCGCATCAGCATATCGCCAATATTGCAGGTCACGGCCCCGCGCACGGGCGGCACGTCGGTCCAGGCCGGATTGTCCGCGTCCTTGCCGGGGCAGACCTGTAGCCCGCCCTGCCCCGGACGCTGGTGCAGCAGCGTCAGGCAGTCGAAATCGGAATGCGCGCCCGCGCGCCAGAACTCGAAATCCGCATCCGTGGCGTTTTCCATACTCATGTAATGGATCAGCCGCAGGGTGCTCTGGTAATGCGGAGAGGCGGGATCATGGTTATGGGTGAAGAAATCCGCGTCAAAACCCAGCTTGATGGCGAAGCAGGACAGGATCTTCATGCCCAGTTCCCAGTTCTGGCGCTCGAACCGGCGCATCCGCGCCTCAAAGCCGGGCAGTTCGCTTTCGTCAGGCCACCCATTCTCCATATCCGACATGGTGATCTGGTAGGATTCCTTGTTATCGGGCGTGCCGGTGGAAGGACGGACCTGCGCGCGATATTCCCACCCGGCATTGGAGCCTGGCCTGCGGCGGACGCGCTCCTTTTCCTGCATGGGCAGGTCAAAGAAATTCCATGCGGCGGCGAAGGCGGCGTCCACATCATCTTCGGCGATGCGTGGTTCAGCACCTGGAAAAAACCGACCCGCGTCGCGGCGTCCCACAGTGCATCGGCAATCTCGGCCTTGCGGTTTTCATAATCGGTCAGGTCGATCTGCGGCACGGCGCGGGCGACACAGGTGCCCATGCCGCCGATCGTGGCTTCACGGTTGAGTTCTTCCAGCGCGTAGGTCGCGTGGGCGGGGTTGGAAGGGCGAGACATGCTGTATTCTCCGGTCAGAATATTTCTGTGCGGGGCATGGCGGGCAGAACATGGAAAACCGGGGCCTGATCGCATGGCGATGGCCCGGAAAACGACAACTGTTTTTTCAGGAAATGTCTTGCACGGCAGCGGCCCACTAATCAGAAAACAGATTGGTGTGGAGCAATGCCCAGGACGGAATCCAGACCGCTTCTACTCGCCCATCAAGAACATCATGAACGGATATTTGCCGTCAAGACAAAAAAACCGTTACGGCAACACAACCGTGCAGCAGGTGCCCTGCCCCGGTGTGCTGGCCAGTTCCAGCCGGCCGCCGTGCCGGTCCACGATATGCCTGACAATGGCGAGCCCCAGCCCCGTGCCCTGGTCATTGCCATTGCGCACGCTGGCCTGCGGCACGCGGTAGAAGCGTTCCGTCAGGCGCGGCAGGTGATGAGGCTCGATGCCCGGCCCGTTATCACGGACATACAGGCGCAGCTCACCCGTGTCCTCCCACTCGGCCCCGATTTCAATGCGCGCGGTGGCGGGCGGCAGGGGGCGCCCGTAACGGCATGCGTTCTCGCACAGGTTGACGAGCACCTGCAGTATCTGGTCGGCATCGCCGCGCAGGATGCCAGGCGGGGCGGGGTGAATGATGATGTCCGCCCGGTCCTCCGCCGGTCTGCCCTGCAATTCATCATGCAGGCGGGCGAACAGGTCCGCCACCACAATGTGACCCTGCGGGCGCTGGTGTTCGAGCATCTGCACACGCGACAGATACAGCAGCCGGTCGATCAGGCGCTGCATGCGCGCGGCCTGCCGGGCCATGATGCCGAGGAATTTCAGCCGTGCCGCCGCATCATTCGCCGCCGGGCCCTGCAATGTCTCGATAAAGCCGATCAGGGCGGCCAGTGGCGTACGCAGTTCATGGCTGGCATGGGCCACGAAATCGCTGCGTGTCCGATCCAGCATCTCACGATCGGTGGCGTCGAACAGCACGACGCCACAGGCGGCCTGCCCTTTCCACTGCCCCGTTTTTACAAAAGCCTGCACCACCCGGCGCACGGGCACATCCGTCTCGATCCGGACCTCGCTCACCATACCGGGTCTGAGGTCGGCCACGGCGCGTTGCAGGCTGGGGTGGCGGATCATGGTGCCCAGCCCTTCGGCAAACTGGGCCTGGGCGCTGGCGTTGACATGCAGCAGCCGCCCGCTGCGGCCCAGCACCAGCAGGGCCACCGGCAGGTCATCCACCTGTATGCTGTCCGTGTCCTCGGCGTGGCCGGATCGGCCAGC
>NZ_BAIO01000155.1 GCF_000613305.1 Komagataeibacter kakiaceti JCM 25156 | reverse complement strand
CAGCGGGCCACGCCGGATCGCGACACTGGGCATTGGTTACGCCGATGGCTTCCTGCGCCACGGGGCCGATGGCGGCTGCGCATGGCTGGATGATTACCGCCTGCCCATCCTTGGCCGCATTTCCATGGATTCCACCACCATCGACGTAACCGATGTGCCGGAATCCGTGCTGGACGCGACCACGCATGTGGACATGATCGGCCCGCGCCACAGTGTGGATGATGTGGCGCGCTGTGCGGGCACCATCGGTTACGAGGTGCTGACCGCACTCGGTTCACGTTTCCACCGCGCCTATCTGCCGTAGGCCGTGCAAGAGCTTCATCCGCCACAAAAGGCATCTGAGTCATGAAAATCATTGTTCTGGGTAGTGGTGTCGTCGGTGTGACATCGGCATGGTATCTCGCGCAGGCGGGGCATGAGGTTACGGTGGTGGACCGTGAACCCGCCGCCGGGCTTGAAACCAGCTTCGCCAATGCGGGGCAGGTCTCACCGGGGTATTCATCCCCCTGGGCCGGGCCGGGCGTGCCGTTCAAGGCCATGAAATGGCTCATGATGAAATACCGGCCTTCGTGTTCTGGCCCATGCCTGACCCGCATCTGTGGAAATGGCTGGTGCAGATGCTCGAAAACTGCACCGCCACCGCCTATGCCCGCAACAAGGGGCGGATGGTGCGTGTGGCGGAATACAGCCGCGACGTGATGCGTGAACTGCGCGCCAGCACCGGCATCACCTATGATGACCGGCAGATGGGCACATTGCAGATATTCCGCACGCAAAAGCAGATGGACGCCATTGCGGGCGACATCAGCGTGCTGGAGCAGTTCAATGTGCCTACGAGATCCTGAACCGTGAAGGCTGCGTGAAGGCCGAGCCGGGGCTGGCCTCCAGCGCGCAGAAATTCGTGGGCGGCCTGCGCCTGCCCGGTGATGAAACGGGGGATGCCTTCATGTTCACCCAGCGCCTGGCCGCGCTGGCGGCGGATGCAGGCGTCACCTTCCATTACGACACCGCCATCCGCGCCATGACGGCGGAAGGCGGGCGCATTACCGGCATCGAGACCAGCCGGGGCCGGATGGTGGCGGAATCCTACGTGGTGTCGCTGGGCAGCTATTCACCGGCCCTGGTGCGTCATCTGGGGCTTGACCTGCCCATCTACCCGGTCAAGGGCTATTCCCTCACCGCCGAGATCGTGAATGAACATCAGGCCCCGCTTTCCACCATCATGGACGAGACGTTCAAGATCGGCATCACCCGTCTGGGCAACCGCATCCGCGTGGGCGGCACGGCGGAACTTGCCGGTTTCTCCACCCGCCTGCGCGCGCCCCGGCGCGAGACGCTGGAACACTCGGTGCGGGATCTCTTCCCCGGTGGCGGCAATATCGGCGAGGCCCTGTTCTGGACCGGCCTGCGCCCCATGACACCCGACGGCACGCCCATCATCGGGCGCACCCGCTACGACAACCTGTACCTCAATACCGGCCATGGCACGCTGGGGTGGACCATGGCCTGCGGTTCGGGCCGGGTGCTGGCCGATATCATGTCCGGCCGCATGCCTGACATCGCGCATGAGGATCTGGGGCTGGTACGCTACGGCCAGTAAGGCCGGATCACGTTATCCTTTTCCCCCGCCACGCTCATGGTGGGGGAAAAGCCTTCGGGCAGGTCATCGCCACGCTGGCGCACGACACGATAGACCGTGTTGCGCAGCCAGCGATGCACCGGGTCGCTGTCGCGGCGCGGATGCCATGCCTGGAACGAGCGCACCGGCGGCAGGTCAAAGGGGAATTCGAACTCCGCCAGATGCATCGACCGGATGGGCAGGTAGTCGATGGCGATGCCCGGCAGCGGCAGGATCATGTCCGTCATGCGCAGGGTCTCGACCATGGCGTAATAGGTGGGCACGACCATCACCACCCGCCGCCGCAGGCCGAAACGCTCGCGCAGCACAAGGTCGATCGGCCCGTGCAGCCGCCCCCGGCGCGAGACACTGATATGCTCGTACCGTACGATCGTGGCCGGCGTGATCCCTTCGGCCAGAATGGGATGATCGGCGCGCACAAGGGCGCGGAACCCGGTGGGAAACAGGCTCTGCTGGCGGATTTCGGGGCGCATGTCGTCCGATGCGCCGAGATAGAGGTCCACCCTGCCTTCCCGCAGGTCGTTACTGGGTTCCTCATCCGTTTCGGGGGCGAAGGTGATGGTGCAGCCGGGGCAGTCCTGACGCAGGGCGGCAAGGATGGCCGCCCCGAACGCGCCCACGATCAGGTCATTGGCGCGCAGCACGAAATGGGGGGAAAGACCGGCAAGATCCGGTGCCTCCTGCTCCTCCAGCAGGGCGTCCGCGCCATCGACCAGGGTGCGCACGCGGTCACGGAGTCCCAGCGCGAAGGTGGTCGCGACCATGCGCCGCCCCGATGCGACAAGAATCGGATCGCCAAAAATCACGCGCAGCTTGGCCAGGCTCCGGCTCATGGCGGCCTCGCTCACCTTAAGCCTGCGCGCGGCGTGGGAGACGCCTTCCTCCTCGATCAGCACCTGAAGGCTGCGCAGCAGATCGAGATCGTACCGTTTTCTCATGCGCCATTTCCCCTGCTGCGTATCCGGAACGAAACCGCCCTGATTATCCTAAAAAAATGGATTTGACCAATCCGTAAAATGGAGGTGTCAACCTGCGCGATCATGGGTATTCGCCGCAATCCCGCATCGCGATCATGGCCCGGCTTTTCCCGCCGGACGGATTGATGTGAACGCAGCCCCCTCCCCCGCCCCTTCGTATATTCCCCCCTTTGGCCCGCGCACGGTTGTCGGGTGCCTGGGCATGCTGCTGGCCGTGCATGTCGCCGGTTTCAATGAACATATAACGGAAATCGGCCTGCCCGATATCCGCGGCGCCATGCATATCGGTCACGATGAGGGGACGTGGTTCATCTCCATCTATGAATCATTCAACATCGCGGCCATGGCGTTCACGCCGTGGTTCTACGTCACGTTTTCCATCTACCGCTTTTCCCTGTTCATGACGGCGCTGCTGGGGCTGCTGGCCATTCCCGCGCCCTACATGCCCGACATGACCACGCTGTGCATCCTGCGCGCGGCGCAGGGGCTGGCGGCGGGGTGCCTGCCGCCCATCCTCATGACCGTCATGCTCAAATACCTGCCCGCCCCCATACGGGTATTCGGCATTGGCGGCTATGCCATGAGCGCCACCTTCGGCCCCAACCTCGGCGGCCCGCTGGAGGCGATGTGGTTCGAACATGTCGGCTGGCGGTGGCTGTACTGGGAAACATTGCCGCTATGCGCGGTCGCCATTGGCATGATCGGCTGGGGCCTGCCGCGCGATCCGTCGCACTGGGAACGGTTCCGCAATTTCAACTGGCGCGGGTTCATGCTGGGGGTTCCGGCCATCATGTGCGTGGTGACGGTGCTGTACCAGGGCGACCGGCTGGACTGGTTCCGCTCCCCCGTCATCACGCACCTGACATTCTGGGGCGGCGCGCTGTTCATCGGCTTCCTTGCGCATGAATGGTTCCATCACAGCCCGTTCTTCCGCATCCAGTTCTGGGGCAACCGCAACATCGCCATGTCGCTGCTGACGCTGGTCGCGTCGCTTATGATCTGCGGGCTCATGACGGAAATCCCGTTCACCTACCTTGCGACATACGGGGCTACCGGCCCGTTCAGGCCGCGCCCATCGCGCTGGTGGTGGCGCTGCCGCAGCTTGTGCTGCTGCCGCTTACGGCGGCGCTGTGCAACATCCGCGCGGTGGACTGCCGGTACGTGCTGGCCATCGGCCTTGTCTGCCTTGGCACCGCAGCGTGGCTTGGCACATGGCTGACACCGGACTGGGTGCGTGACAATTTCATGGCCATCCAGATTCTGCAGATATTCGGGCAGCCGATGGTGGTCATCCCCACCCTTATGCTGGCGGCCCTTGGCCTGGGGCCCGCCGATGGGCCGATGATCTCGGGCATGGTGAACATGCTCAAGGGCATGGCCAACGCCATCGCCACCGCCCTGTTCGAGGTCATGCTGCGGCGGCGTGAACAGTACCATTCCACCATGCTGCTGGACCTGCACGGCACGCACGGCACAGCGCTGGCTGGCATGGGGGATCCCATCAGCGGGCAGATCGGCGCGACATCGCCCGACGCCGGGCATATCGCACGCAACGCGCTCCAGATTTTCCATACCTACGTGCACGAGCAGTCCACCGTTCTGGCGCTGGCGGACATCTACCTGCTGGTGATGTGGATCTGCGCCTTTTTCCTTGTCCTGACAGCCATCCTGCCGGGACGTGTCTATGCCCCGCGCGCGCCGGTTCCCACACCCGCCGCGCACTGAACCGATCGGGTCCGAAGCAATGCCCCACACGAAACCCATCATCCTGGCTGGCGGGACCGTTATCCTGCTGGTCGCCGCCGCATGGACCGCCGACCGCCTCATATCGGGCAATGGCACGGATGAATATACCAACGACGCCTACGTTACCGCCGATTTCACCACCGTGGCCCCCAAGGTGCCCGGCCGTATCGACCGCGTGATCGCGCAGGATAACGAAGCCGTGCACCCCGGTGAGGAACTGGCCCATATCGAGGATGACGACTACCGCGCAGCACTCGAGACCGCCCATGGCGCGACGCAGGCGGCACAGGGCGATGTCGCGAACCTTGAGGCCGAATTGGTCCGTCAGGTCGCCCTGATCGCGCAGGCGCGCGCCAGCGTGGCGGCGGATCAGGCGCAGCTTGTCTTTGCGCGCCAGAACGCACGGCGTTACCGCAACCTGTCCGCCGATGGATCGGGCACGCTGGAGCAGAATCAGGACAGCGCCGCCCACCTGCTTGAAGCCCAGGCCCGCCTCGATCATGACAATGCCGCCGTCGAGGCCGAAACCGACCAGACCGGGGTGCTGCG
>NZ_BAIO01000156.1 GCF_000613305.1 Komagataeibacter kakiaceti JCM 25156 | reverse complement strand
CGCTTTCGCTCCTGCCGCCGGGCATGGACGCCATGGTTCCCCAGCTTGCCGGGCTTGCCGCCTTTGGCGCGCTGTGCCTGTGGTTCTGCCGCGCCCAGTACCGTCCGCACGGCAGATAAGTGGCGCTGGGCATGGACGGGGGCCAGCGTCCCGTGGCACCCTGCCCCCATGCCCCGCCATTTTGACAGCCTTGTTTTTCCGCGCCCCGCGCAAGATGCCCTCGCCCTGCGTTTTGGTCAGGTCTCGACCCTGCTCGATCAGGCAACGTGCCGGACGCGGCCCGCCTGTTCGATGCGATCCGCCGCGATTATGAAAGCTGGTCCGCGCTGGTCAACCTGCGCTTCGCGCAGGACACCACAAGTACTGGAGCCAGATCCGAACGTGACTATGCCGACGCCCTGACCCCGCATGTCACGGCCCATGAGGTCGCCCTGAAACGCAGGCTGCTGGAATATCCCGACCCCACGGCGGTAGCGGGGTCATCACGCCGCACACGCTTGAACTGTGGCGCACCGACATCACCACCTTCGACCCCCGCATTGCCGACGCGCTGGAGGAGGAAGCCCGGCTGAGCGGTACCTATACCGCGCTGCTGGCCAGCGCGCGGCTGGAGATCGGCGAGGAATGCGTCAACCTGTCCGGCCTCGCCCCCTATGCCGAAAGCACGGACCGCGCGGTGCGACAGGAGGCGGAACGGGTCCGGTGGGCTTTTTTCGAACGCAATGCCAGGCAGCTTGACGCGCTGTTTGACCAGATGGTCCACCTGCGCCACGGCATGGCCAGAACGCTGGGTTATGATTCCTACATTCCGCTGGCCTACCGCCGCATGCGGCGCTCCGATTACGGACCGGCGGATGTCGCGCGCTTTCGGGACGATGTGCGCACCCATGTCGTCCCGCTGGTGCATGACATCCTGCGCCAGCGGTGTGAAACCATGGGGTGGGATGTCCTGTATTCATGGGATGAACCGCTGATCGACCCCCACGGCAACCCGCGCCCCGCAGGCGGCCACGACCTGCTCATGGCCCGCGCGCAGACCATGTTCGACCGCATGGGGGGCGATCTGGGCGCCTTTTTCGGGCTGATGCGTGATGGGGGGTATCTGGATCTGGTCAACCGGCCCGACAAGGCGGGTGGCGGGTTCTGCACCGCCTTCCCCACGGTGGGCATGCCGTTCATCTTCGCCAGTTTCAACGGCACGCAGCATGACATCAACGTCTTCACCCACGAGATGGGCCATGCTTACCAGAACTGGAAAAGCCGCGACCTGCCCGCCATCGACCTGTTATGGCCGACCATGGACGCGGCCGAGGTCAATTCCATGGCGCTGGAATTCCTCACATGGCCGCATATCGACCTTATGGTCGCCCCCGGTCAGGGGGAGCGCTTCCGGCGGATGCACCTCATCTCCTCGCTCTCGTTCCTGCCTTATGGCGTATGCGTCGATCACTTCCAGCATGAAATCTACGCCCGCCCCGACATGACCCCGGCCCAGCGGCATGAAACATGGCGCGAGATGGAGCGGCGCTACCTGCCGTGGCGCGATTATGGCGGCCTGCCGCATCCCGCACGGGGGGGCCGGTGGCAGGCGCAGGGGCATATCTACCGCTCCCCCTTCTATTACATCGACTACGCGCTGGCGCTGTGCTGCGCCATGCAGTTCTGGATCCGCAGCCGCAGCGACCCGCAGGGCGCAATGGACGCCTATGTCGCGCTGTGCGCCAGGGGGGGTGCGCAACCTTTCACGCGGCTGGTCCGTTCAGCGGGACTCAACTCCCCCTTCCAGCCGGGCGCGCTGGCGGACGTGGTGCGCACGGCGCGGGATATCCTGAACACCTGAGGCCGTATCCATGGGAAAGAGCATGCCCACACATCCCGCCCCGACACCTTCGGTCGCGCGCACGCTGTACAAGACACTGGCCGTTGTGGTGCTGAGCGCGCTTTTCATGCTCAGCCTGCGCTTCAGCGCCACGGTGGCGGGGCTGGTGGACCGGCTGGCGGGCACCGGGCTGTGGCTGGCGGTCTACCGGCTGGCCGGGGCCAATGACGCCACCGGACAGGAACGGCTGATCGTGATGGCGGTCGCCTGGTGTGCTGCCTGCTGGCCGTTGCCGTGGTGGAAGTGGCTGACCGGCTGATCAGCCGCCGCCTCCCCCCGTCATGACGGGTCACGCTGCCAGAAGAAGGTCAGTTCATGCTTGTTGTGCCACAGGTGCAGCACATGGCCGCCGGGAATGGCGGCGAAGGCGTCCGCCGTGTCGTGATCGGTCTCGCCCTGGAATTTGATGGTCATGACAATACGCGCCGCCCGCCCCGATGCGATCCAGCGCCGCGCAAGCGCCAGCAGGCGCGTGGGATAGGCGATAATATCAGAAAACAGCCAGTCCACCGGTGCGCAGCTTTCGGGATCCAGCCCGAAGGCGCTTTCATACCGGCAGGTGACGTTGGGCAGGTCCGCGACATTTTGCGCCAGGGGTGAGCGGTCTATCGCCGTGACATGCGCCCCGCAACCTGCCGCGACCCATGTCCACCCGCCGGGACAGGCCCCGAGATCAAGACACGTCTCCCCCGCGACGGGCCACCGGCCCAGACGCAGGAGCGCTTCCCACAATTTGAGATAGGCGCGCGAGGCGGATCGGTCCGGTTCTCGACAAACGGAACCTCCCCATTCACGAACGGAGAGGACTTGGTGCGTGAAAACAGCATCCGATCCGGCGCAAGCAGCGTCCACGCCCCCAGATGCGCGGTGGGAGCGGCCTCGGGGAAGGTGAAGGGTCTGGGCCGCAACGGCGGCAGCGCCGCGGTAATCAGGGCGCTGCGGCGGTGGAGCATGGGCACGTACCCCGCCCAGTTGCGCTGCACCGCGCGCAGGACACGCGCCGCCCCCTTGATGGATGGGACATCGTGCAGTTCGTTCATGCCATGTTTCAAGCGCCCACAGGCAGGGGACCGGAGGTGCCGCGGACAGGGCCAGCCGCCCATGCCAGCACAGTTCCCCCGCATTCCTGCGCGCCAGTTCCTGTTCCATGACGGACTCGAAACCCGGCGGCGCCAGATAGGCCGCGCGCACTGGCCATGGGGGCAGCGTTACATCCACCTGCGTCATGAGCGAATGACGCCAACAGCCAGCAGCAGCCACGCCAGCATGAGCAGGCTGCCCCCGCTGGGCGCGATCGGGCCGGGATGGATCCCCCAGAACGCGGTCAGCCCCACGCCCACGCTGAACAGCACGGTCCCCACCGCCATGAGACAGCCCGCGACGGAAATACACGCCCGGCACCCCTGCTGGATCATGAGCACCGAGATCCCGATAATGGCCAGCGCATGCCACATCTGCATCTGCACGGCCTGCCGCGCCATGTCGCGGCCACCTTCGGCAAAGAACTGGTCGGGCAGATGGGCGGTCAACGCGCCCCCCATGACAGCGGTGAACGCGGCCAGCGCCGCGAAAAACAGAAGGAACCTGACGACAGTGGGCATTCGGGGTATCCGCAAAACATGATGACGATCCGCATGGAGCGCGGTCGGTCACCCTACCCCCACCACCGGCCCATCGTATAGGCCGCTGGCGCGCAATGCCGCCCCGACCCGACACGTCATGACGGAACATTAAATCCGCGCGATTACCGCGCGCATGGCCGCATTCTGTTATTTATGGAATGTTTTTATATTCCATTTATATTACTATTTTTATTGAATATACTTGATAAACTGAATTGATGCCCGAAAATTAGATGGAAATTGTTAAATATTATACATAAATCAGGAATCAGCATTTCCGCTTTACGGAATTGTATTCACACCCCACCACTATCCATCTGATATATAACGAATTCATGCGTCACCACAAAGCCTGACCGGGGCTGGCCTGACCGTGGATCATCTTTGTATGGCTGTGCAAAACTGATAAACTGCAACCGCGATCAGTAAAACAGACCGGTTTTCACCCCTTAGGAAGATGATGACATGAGAAATTGCGCAGCCTGGTTCCTTTTTGCGTCTGTTAGCCTTCTTCCTGCCCTGGGCATGGCCCGCCCCGCCACGCCCCCCGCGCCCGTCGCCGCCGAACCTACACTCCCCCCGCTGACGGATTCCGATTCCACGTTCGCGGGCAATGTCTCGGCGCTGAACGGTTTTGAAATCACCATTTCCAAAATGGCGATAACGCAGGCCAAACGCCGCAAGGTGCATGACCTGGCGGAAAACCTGCTCAAGGCCCATACCGCCAACCAGAAGACCCTCTCCGCCCTGACCCTGAAGCACGGGCTTGAACTGCATGAGGAAATGAGTTCGGACGAGCAGCAGATCGCGGAACACCTCCAGACCGAAAGCGGCTCCAAATTCGAGCGTGATTTCCTTGATCTTCAGGCGCAGGCCTCAAGCGATGCGCTGGCCATGTTCCAGAACGAGGCGGAATCCGCCTCCGACCCGGAACTGAAGGCCTATGCCTCCGCCACGGCAGATACGCTCCAGACCCATCTGACCGATACGATGAAACTTGGCGCGAACAAGCCAAGCCGCTGAAGCCTGACAGGTTCCTGACATGACCATTCGCATTGACCGGATCGTGACCCGCGGCGGCGATACGGGCCAGACCTCGCTGGGGGATGGGGAACGCGTGGCCAAGGATTCGGTCCGGATCGAAGCCCTCGGCGCGCTGGACGAGGCCAATGCCGTGATCGGCCTGCTGCGCGCCACCCTGCCCGAAGGCCGCGATGCCACGTTCGTCGCCTGGGTGCAGGGGCTGCTGTTCGATATTGGCGGGTCCATCTGCATGCCCGCCACACCGCCGCCCCCACTCCCCCACGCGACGGCGGCGGTAACGGCCATGGAAAACGAAATCACACGCCTGCGCGCGTCCATTCCGCCGCTGCGCAGTTTCGTCCTGCCCGGCG
>NZ_BAIO01000157.1 GCF_000613305.1 Komagataeibacter kakiaceti JCM 25156 | reverse complement strand
CACGGCGGCCGAGTCGTCGCCTGAAAGGGATGAAGCTGCCGCCCGCGCCGATCACCCGCTGGGCGCGGCCATGGCGCAGGTGCTGGGCACGTATATCCTGTCCCAGACCGCCGATGGCGCGCTTGTGCTGGTGGACCAGCATGCCGCCCATGAACGCCTGACCCATGAGAAGCTGCGCCAGCAATATATGGGGGGCGAGATTCGCGCCCAGCGCCTGCTGCTGCCCGAGGTGGTGGATCTCGTGCCCCGGCAGGTGGATGTGCTGCTGTCCTTCACCCCCGCGCTGGCCAGACTGGGAATCGAGATCGAACCTTTTGGCGGCACCGCCGTTCTGGTCCGTACCATGCCCGCGCTGCTCGGCAGGGAAGACCCGGCGGCCATGCTGCGCGACCTGGCGGAGGAACTGGAGGCGGATGATCTGGCCACCCCGGCGCAGGCGGATGCGCTGGATGCGCGCATGGATGCGGTGATCGCGCGCATGGCGTGCCATGGCAGCGTGCGGGCGGGCCGCAGGATGACGCATGAGGAAATGAACGCCCTGCTGCGCGACATGGAGCGCACCCCCCGCTCAGGCACATGTTCGCACGGCCGCCCGACATGGATCCGGCTGGAAAAGGGCGATCTGGAACGGCTGTTCGGACGCCGCTGAGCGAACGTTCCGGAGGGCGCACGACATGCGCCAGACGCATTGTAGGGCATGATGGAGCGCATGATGCGTAGAATGTGACCGTTTGTGCACTGGATTCCTGATGCAAAACCCCTTTAGGGTCACGCATTGTCCATGGATGATGTGAGACCCAGTGTGCATCCGATCCTGCTCTCCCTAGTTACCTACCTGCCCCTTGCCGGGGTGGTCGCCATATTGCTGACTCGTGGCTCCACCCATACGGTCGATACCGCCGCCCGATGGGTGGCGTTGTGGACCAGTGGCATCGTGTTCGCGCTGTCCGTGATCATGTGGGCGGAATTCAACCCTGCCCACGTTGGCGTCCAGTTCGAACAGCAGATCGGATGGGCCAGCGGCGCGGGCATTTCCTATCATGCCGGACTCGATGGCATCAGCCTCATGTTCGTGCTGCTCTCCACGTTCCTGACCCCGCTTTCCATCATTGGCGGCTGGAAACTGATTTCGGGGCGGGTGCGCGATTACATGATCGCCATGCTGCTGCTGGAAACGACGCTGATCGGCCTGTTCTCGGCGCTCGATCTGGTGCTGTTCTACGTGTTCTATGAAGCGACGCTGCTGCCCGCCAGCCTCATGATCGGCGTATGGGGCGGCCCGCGCCGTGTCTGGGCGTCCCTGCAGTTCTTCCTGTTCACCTTCGGTGGCTCGCTGTTCATGCTGCTGGCGCTTCTGGCCATGTGGAATGTAACGGGCACGACCGATATCGTGGCGCTTGAGCATCACGGTTTCGGCCATGCCATGCAGTGCTGGCTTCTGGCCGGCTTCATCATCGCCTTTGGTGTGAAGCTGCCGCTGTTCCCGCTGCATGCCTGGCTGCCCGACGCCTATACCGAGGCCCCGACTCCGGCTTCCGTCATGCTGTCCGGCGTGCTGTCAAAGGCCGGGGCCTACGGCCTGCTGCGCTTTGGCGTGCTCATGTTCCCCGATGCGGCCCGCCTGTTCGCGCCGGTGGTGCTGACGCTGGGCGTGATCGCCGTGATCTACGCCGCCATCATCGCGCTGGCGCAGACCGACATGAAGCGCGTGATCGCCTATTCCTCCTTCTCGCATATGGGGGTGATCGCGATTGGCCTGTTCACCCTGACGCCGGAAGGCATTGATGGCGCGATTTTCCAGATGCTGTCGCATGGCATCGTGATCGCGGCGCTGTTCTTCTGTGTCTCCGCCGTGTCCTGGCGGGCTGAAACGCGCGAGATCTCCGCATTCTCCGGTGTCGCGCACAAGATGCCGGTGCTGGCCACGCTCGCCATGCTGTTCGTCATGGCCAATATCGGCCTGCCGGGCACCGGGGCGTTCGTGGGTGAGTTCCTGGTCATGGTCGGCGCGCTGCATGTCTCGTTCTGGCTGGCCTTCCTTGGCGGGTCGAGCATGATCCTGGGCGCGGTCTACATGCTGGTGCTGTACCGCCGCGTGCTGTTCGGCGCGAACAAGGGTGGGGTTGTCGCCCTGCTGCGCGACCTGACGGGTCAGGAACTGGCCGTGCTGGTGCCGCTGGCGGTGGTGACGCTGTGGATGGGGGTTCATCCCGGCTCCTTCCTGCGGATGTTTGATCCGACCGTGACCAGCCTGCTGCATCCCGCGGCGGCTGTGGCCACGGTTGAGCCGCAGGTGATCGCGCCCCTGACCGGCGCGGGCTGAACCGCACACTTTACGTTCGTTAATAAAAAGCCCGGCCATCCAACAGGATGACCGGGCTTTTTTCTTGTCTGGTGGCTGTCTGAAAAGGCTACCCAAGGCTATTCCGCACATCATGGGAAAGGTTCAGGAAACGCCGCCTTTTTGAAAAAGGCGGCATCCTGACTTTCTCGGGCAGTTTTTATACGTCGAGGTTATCGACCTGTCTGGCGTGTTCCTGAATGAAGCGGAAGCGGAGTTCCGCCTTGCGGCCCATCAGGTGTTCCACGCGCTCCAGCGTGAAGGCCCTGTCCTCCGGCGGAGTGATGACCTTGAGCAGCGTGCGGTGCTTCGGGTCCATGGTGGTCTGCTTCAGGTCGCCCGGTGGCATTTCCCCCAGCCCCTTGAAGCGTGAGACCTCGACCTTGCTGTTGGGTTTGAACGCCGTTTTCATTTTCCGTTCCCGGTCGGCGTCATCCATGGCGTAGATGCTTCTGCCGCCCTGCGTGAGGCGATAGAGCGGCGGCTGGGCCAGATAGAGATGCCCGTTGCGGATCAGCCCCGGCAGTTCCCGGAAAAAGAAGGTCATGAGCAGGGAGGCGATATGCGCGCCGTCCACATCGGCATCGGTCATGATGATGATGCGGCCATAACGCAGCTTGGTGGCGTCAAAACGCTCCCCCATGCCACAGCCCAGTGCTTCCACCAGATCGCGCAGTTCCTGGTTGCCGCGCAGCTTCTCGGTCGAGGCGCTGGCCACGTTCAGGATCTTGCCGCGCAGCGGAAGCACGGCCTGCGTCTCACGGTTGCGGGCCTGCTTGGCGGAGCCACCGGCGGAATCCCCCTCCACCAGGAAGATTTCCGTCTCGGCGGCGTTTTCCCGCGTGCAGTCGGTCAGCTTGCCCGGCAGCCGCAGGCGGCGGGTGGCGCTTTTGCGCGGCGTGTCCTTCTGTTCCTTGCGGCGCAGGCGTTCCTCCGCCCGTTCCACCACAAAGGCCAGCAGGTTGTCCGCCTGGGGCGGGTTGCCCGCCAGCCAGTGGTCGAAACGGTCGCGCAGGGCGGTTTCCACCAGCTTGCTGGCCTCGCCACTGGTCAGCTTCTCCTTGGTCTGGCCCTGAAACTGCGGGTCACGGATGAAGACCGACAGCTTGGCGGCGATACAGCCCAGAATATCATCGGCGTTGATGCTGGCGGCGCGCTTGTTGGAGCGCTGCTCCCCCCAGTTGCGCAGGCCCTTGAGCAGCGCGTTGCGGAATCCCGTCTCATGCGTGCCGCCATTGGGGGTGGGAATGGTGTTGCAGTAGGAGGCAAGGGCCGCCGGACCCGCTTCCTGAAAGGCGATGGCCCATTCCATGCGCCCGGTGTCGCTGCCATCGGGTCCGGTGGGCAGATCCGCGTCACCGGCCCACAGATCGGTCAGCAGGGCCGCCTTTTCCCCCAGTTCGTCACGCAGGCTGTCCGCCAGCCCACCGGGGAAATGCAGCACGGCTTCCGCCGGTATGTCATCCCCCTTGATCAGCGCCGGATCGCACGCCCAGCGGATGGTCACCCCACGGAACAGGAACGCCTTGGAGCGGCACAGCCGGTACAGCCGGGCGGGGGAGAAGTGCAGGCGGCCGAAAATCTGCGGGTCGGGGATGAAGCGGATCTGCGTGCCGCGCCGGTTGTTGACCGGGCCGACCTTTTCCACACCGCTGAGGGGGTGCCCGCGTTCATAGACCTGCCGCCACAGTTCCCGGTCGCGCGCGATCTCCACTTCCATGCGGGCGGCCAGCGCATTGACCACGGATGAGCCCACGCCATGCAGTCCACCGGATGTGGCGTAGGCCTTGCCGGAGAACTTGCCCCCCGCATGCAGCGTGGTCAGGATCACCTCCAGCGCCGAACGGTCGGGAAAGCGGGGGTGCGGGTCCACCGGTATGCCACGGCCATTGTCGCGTATGGTCAGGCAGTCACCGGCCTCAAGCGTCACGTCGATGGTGGTGGCGTGGCCCGCCACGGCCTCATCCATCGCGTTATCAAGGATTTCGGAGGCGAGGTGATGATAGGCCGTCTCGTCCGTGCCGCCGATATACATGCCCGGACGGCGGCGTACGGGTTCCAGCCCCTCCAGCACCTCGATCGCGCTGGCGTCATAGGACTCGGGGCTGTTTCTGGCGTTGTCTGGCATGGGGGTGGGGGAGACCTTGCGTCGGGCGGGTTTGCCGGGGCTGGCAGGCGTGGAAAAAAGATCGTCGTTCATGAATCGTTCTTTGTTTTATCGCATCACGTCCAGTCAGGCTGCAAGGCCCGATTACGCGCAGGCACTATGCCCGCACTTGCGGGCATGAAAAAGGCCGGACAATGGCCCGGCCTTATTTTCTTTTATCCGGCCGGGGCCGGTGTGGTCAGCTACGGACCGTGCGGCGCGCCGGGGCGCGGGTGGTGGTGGATGCCGCCGGGGCG
>NZ_BAIO01000158.1 GCF_000613305.1 Komagataeibacter kakiaceti JCM 25156 | reverse complement strand
AAAAGATGGGGGAAGACCATGTTCCCGCCGCCCCCCCCGAGGCCGCGCCCGCGCCCACGGATAGCGTGACGCTGAGCGCAAGCGCCACGACATGGGTGCAGGTGCGCAAGCCCGGTGGCCCGGTGCTGTATGACCATGTCCTGCAACCCGGTGAGACATGGCAGACCCCGCAGGGGCTGAGCGGGCTGGAACTTACGGTGGGCAATGCCGGTGGGCTGACTCTTTCCGCCGCAGGGGTTACAACACAGCCGCTGGGCCGCAATGGGGAGGTCAGGCGCAACATCGCGTTAAGCCCGCAGGCCGTGGCCGATGGCTCCGTCCTGCGCGCGCAGGCGGCGCCGGTTAGCCCGCCCGCCGCAACGGGGGCGACGCCAGCGCCGTAACGGGAAATGGCAATAATCCGCCATCGCCCCTCCCGCCGCATGTTGATCCGGAGTAGAATGGTCTTCTCTGGCATGGTCCACTCCGGGGCGCATGCCAAAAACGGCATTGAACAGACCCCGGATCACGCCGCGCCCCGCCAAAGCGGGCCGGAGCCGAAACCGCCGCCTTATCTGGAGGGCACAGAATGAGCAGCTATCGTCCTTATCAGCACATCGAACGCCGCAAGTCGCGGCAGATCCATGTCGGCAATGTGCCGGTCGGGGGGGACGCCCCGGTTTCGGTCCAGACCATGACCAACACGCTGACAACCGACGCCCAGGCCACGATCGACCAGATCCGCCGCGCGGAAATGGCGGGCGTGGACATCGTGCGCGTGTCCTGCCCCGATGAGGAAAGCACGGCGGCGCTGGCTGAAATCGTGCGTGAGGTGAACGTGCCCATCGTGGCCGACATCCACTTCCACTACAAACGCGCCATCGAGGCCGCGAAGGCCGGGGCCGCGTGCCTGCGCATCAACCCCGGCAACATCGGCAGCGCCGAGCGCGTGCGTGAGGTCGTCAACGCCGCGAAGGACCATAACTGCTCCATCCGCATCGGCGTGAACGCCGGATCGCTGGAAAAGCACCTGCTGGAAAAATACGGTGAACCCAACCCGGACGCGCTGGTGGAAAGCGCGCTGGAACACGCAAAAATCCTTGAAGATCATGACTTCCATGAGTTCAAGATCAGCGTGAAGGCGTCGGACGTGTTCCTTGCGGTCGCGGCCTACCAGCAGTTGGCCGATGTATGCGACCATCCGCTGCATATCGGCATTACCGAAGCGGGCAGCAAGCGCGCGGGCACGGTCAAGTCCTCCATCGGGCTTGGCAACCTCCTGTGGGCGGGCGTGGGCGACACCATGCGTGTCTCCCTTTCCGCCGAGCCGGAAGAGGAAGTGCTGGTCGGCTGGGACATCCTGAAGTCACTGGGGCTACGCCACCGTGGCGTGAAGATCATTTCCTGCCCGTCCTGCGCGCGTCAGGGCTTCAACGTGATCCAGACCGTGCAGACGCTGGAAGACCGTCTGGCCCACATCAAGACGCCGCTGACACTTTCCATCATCGGGTGCGTGGTGAACGGCCCCGGTGAGGCGCTGATGACCGATATCGGCGTGACCGGCGGCGGTTCCGGTCGCCACATGGTCTATGCCGCGGGCAGGCAGGACCACACCATGCCGGCGGGCGACATGATCGAGCATATCGTCGATCTGGTTGAAAAGAAGGCCGCCGAGCTTCAGGCCGAGGACGCCACCAACACCCCGGCCGAGGAAATGGCCCGCGAGGCCACCATGTCCCCCGCGGACTGAGACACGCGGCGCGCGGGAGAATGCGCGCCATCTACCGGCCCGCCACGGTGCGGGCGGGCCGATCCAGTGCAGGAATTTCGCGTAGTGAGCAGCATACAGCCCGTTCGTGGCACCCATGACCTGATCGGTGAGGATCGCCGGCGCTTTGACCATGTTGTGGAGACGGCGCGCCGCATTGTCAGCCTGTACGGGTTTGATGAGTGGTCGACCCCTGTCTTTGAGGATACGCGGGTTTTTTCACGCTCACTGGGCGATACGTCCGATGTCGTCTCCAAGGAAATGTACACCTTCGAGGACCGGGGCGGCGAATCCCTGACCCTGCGCCCCGAAGGCACGGCGGCCATCTGCCGGGCGCTGGTGACCAACGGGCTGACGCAGTCCCTGCCGCAGAAGGTTTTCTACGCCGGCCCCATGTTCCGCTACGAACGCCCGCAGAAGGGGCGTTACCGCCAGTTCCACCAGATCGGCGCGGAACTGCTGGGAGCCGCCGAGCCGCTGGCCGATGCCGAAGTCATCGCCATGGGCCGCGACGTGCTGCGCGCCCTGGGGATCGAGGGCGAGACCGTGCTTGAACTCAACACGCTGGGGGACACGGCCAGCCGCGACGCCTGGCGTAGCGCGCTCATCGCCTATTTCAGCGCGCACCGGGCCGACCTTTCGGCCGATAGCCAGTCGCGGCTGGAGCGTAACCCCCTGCGCATCCTGGACAGCAAGGATGAAAAGGACCGTGCACTGGTGGCCGACGCCCCATGATCGCGCAGTACCTGACCCCCGAAGCCCTGCAGTTCTGGGACGGGCTGCGCCGCACGCTCGATCTCATGGGCGTGCGGTTCAGGGAAAATCCGCGCATCGTGCGCGGGCTGGATTATTACGGGCATACCGCCTTTGAATTCGTGACCAGTCGCCTTGGCGCGCAGGGCACGGTGCTGGCCGGTGGCCGCTACGACGGTCTGGTGGCCGAAATGGGCGGCCCCAAAACCCCCGCGATCGGCTGGGCCGGGGGGATCGAGCGGCTGTCCATGCTGCTGGACGCCGCCCCGCCCGAACCGCGTCCCGTCGCACTCGTACCCATGGGGGATGAGGCGCAGGCCGCCACCATTACCGTGCTGCAGGCGCTGCGTGGCGCGGGCATCCGGGCGGAGACGGCCTATCGCGGCAACATGAAGCGCCGGATGGAGCGCGCCAACCGCATGAACGCCACCCATGCCATCGTGATCGGCAGTGACGAGATCGCCCGTGGCGTGGTGCAGGCCAAGGATCTGGATAGCGGGCAACAGACCGAAGTGCCAATGGATGGCGTCGCGGCCTTCCTTCTGGCCGGAACGCCCGAAAGAGGCTGAACGTGGCACAGTTTGACGACCGCCTTGACCGCATCGTCGCCCGTTGCGAGGAACTTCAGGCCCTGCTGGCGGAAGGGCTGTCAGGGTCGGAATTCAGCCAGGCATCACGCGAATACGCGGAACTGGAGCCGATCGTGGCCCGCGTGGGCGCGCTGCGCGAAGCCGAACAGGCGGAACACGACGCCAGCCAGATGCTCCATGACCCCGAAATGCGCGAACTGGCGCAGGCCGAGCTGGACACGCTGCGCACGCGGATTCCCGCCCTGCGCCATGACATCCGCCTGGCCATGCTGCCGCGTGACGAAGCGGATGAGCGCAGCGCCATACTCGAAATCCGCCCCGCCGCCGGTGGTGACGAAGCGGGCCTGTTCGCGGCCGAACTGTTTGGCGCCTACCAGCGCTATGCCGACCAGCGCGGCTGGCGATTCGAGATACTGGAATACGACCAGTCGGAACTGGGCGGCCTGCGCGAAGGGATCGCCAGCATTACCGGGCGCGGCGTGTTCGCGCGGCTGAAATATGAATCCGGCGTGCATCGTGTCCAGCGCGTGCCCGCGACCGAAAGCCAGGGGCGCATCCATACCTCCACCGTAACCGTGGCGGTCCTGCCCGAAGCGGAGGAAGTGGATGTACAGGTGAACGAGACCGACCTGCGCATTGATGTCTACCGCGCGTCCGGCGCGGGGGGGCAGCATGTCAACAAGACCGAAAGCGCCGTGCGCATCACCCATCTGCCCACCAACATCGTGGTGGCGATGCAGGAAGAAAAGAGCCAGCACAAGAACCGCGCCAAGGCCATGAAGATCCTGCGCGCGCGGCTGTATGAACGCAACCGCGCCGCCGCCCATGAAAGCCGCGCCGCCGACCGCCGCGCGCAGGTCGGCACCGGCGACCGCTCCGAACGCATCCGTACCTATAACTTCCCGCAGGGCCGGGTTACCGACCACCGTATCGGCCTGACGCTGTACAAGATCGACCGGGTCATGGCGGGTGATCTGGATGAGTTTGTCGATGCGCTGACACAGGAAGAACAGGCCGCCCTGCTGGCCGCCGATGATGGCTAATAACGGCCTACACGCCGCCACTGTTACGACGTGGGCGGCGCGCAGAGCGAGCTGGGGCCGGGGTGACGTTCCGCCACCTCCGGGTCATCGGGATCGGCAAGGTAGAACTGGGTGAAGTTGCGCGCGCCCAGGGCGACCAGATGATGCCCGTCGGCTCATGCAGCACGCCCTCGCCACTGACCTGATGGATCTCGACCTTCCCACCGGGGCGGCGGATGGTGATTTCCCCGCACAGGGCGTAGCTGTGGGTTGTCCGCCCCATCGCGGTTTCGATACGGGTAGTCTGGCTGGCATGGTCCTGATCGAGGCGGAAGGTCGCGACAAGCTGTTCATCCACATACAGCCGCGATACTTCCGAGACCTCATCGGGGCTGCACCCGTCCTCCACCTCGAAAGAACCGGCAAGGGCGGGTGTGGTGCTCCCCACGCACAGCATCGCGGCGCACAGGGCCCGCACAAGGCGGGAAGAGAAGGCAGACATTTGCATGGTTCCAAAATATGAAGGGAAAGCGGCCCCGATGAAAGATGCCATGACCCCCGCGCCCACAAATTTGCGCCAGCTCCTGCTCGCCGCCACACCCCGCCTGCGTCGCGGA
>NZ_BAIO01000159.1 GCF_000613305.1 Komagataeibacter kakiaceti JCM 25156 | reverse complement strand
GCACCGGGGCGGCCCGCCGCCCCGGTCGCGTCGTGGCGTGCCATAAATTATAAATATGATGGTGTTCGGCCCGGTTATATGGCACAGGCAGAACGGTTTTTCACATCATGACCGCCAGAGGATCACGACCGATGCCCGATGGGAGCCGCCCGGACACCCTGCACGCGCACGCTGGCCAGACCAGCCTGCCCCCCGTAAGGACAGACTGGACGCGTGACGAGGTCGCGGCCCTGATGGCGCTGCCCTTTCCCGACCTGCTCTACCGTGCACAGACGGTGCATCGCGCCCGGTTCGACCCCACGGAAATGCAGATTTCCACCCTGCTGTCGATCAAGACCGGCGGCTGCCCGGAAGACTGCGCCTACTGCCCGCAGAGCGCGCAGCATGAGGACGGCAGCGTCAAGGCCAGCCGCCTGATGGCGGTGGAGGAAGTGCTGAAGGAAGCCCGCGCTGCCAAGGCCGCCGGGGCAACGCGCTTCTGCATGGGGGCGGCATGGCGCAGCCCGAAGGACCACGACCTGCAGACCGTATGCGCCATGGTGAAGGGCGTGAAGGCGCTGGGGCTGGAAAGCTGCGTGACGCTGGGCATGCTCGATAACGGGCAGGCGCACAGGCTCAAGGCGGCGGGGCTGGATTACTACAACCACAATATCGACACCTCGCCCGAATATTATGGTGACATCATCTCGACCCGTACGTTCCAGGACCGTCTCGACACGCTCGATAACGTGCGTGACGCCGGGATCAATGTGTGCTGTGGCGGCATTGTGGGCATGGGGGAAGACAGCACCGACCGCGCGGGCATGATCGCGGCCCTGGCCTCCCTGCCCCAGCACCCCGAAAGCGTGCCGATCAACATGCTGGTGCGCGTGGAAGGCACGCCGCTGGCCCAACAGGCGGATGAGACGGTGGACCCGATCGAATTCGTGCGCACCATCGCCGCCGCCCGCATCACCATGCCCGCCAGCCGCGTGCGTCTTGCCGCCGGGCGCGAGGACATGAGCGACGAAGCCCAGACCCTGTGCTTCCTGGCGGGGGCCAATTCCATTTTCTATGGCGAACGCTGCTCACGACCCCCAATCCCGCCGCCACGCGCGACCGGCAGTTGCTTGACCGGCTGGGCATGCATACATCCCATAAACAGGGCTGAACCCGACGCAGCCGGCGCGGGGCCGGCAGGGGCATTTTCCCGCGCAGGCCCTGTCCGGTCGCGCGCATTACGAAATCTGGAACATGTCCTACACGGTAAAGGAAATTTTCCCCACCCTTCAGGGGGAAGGGGCGCAGGCTGGCCGCACGGCGGTATTCTGCCGTTTCGCGGGGTGCAACCTGTGGTCCGGCCTTGAACGGGACCGTGAAAAGGCGACCTGCCGGTTCTGTGACACGGATTTCATCGGCACCGATGGCACAGGCGGCGGGCGCTTCGCAACAGCCCCGCAACTTGCCAAGGCCATAGCCGCCGCCTGGCCCGGACACGGCGACGGGCCGGGTTTTGTCGTCTTTACCGGGGGGGAGCCGCTGCTCCAGCTTGACGCGCCGCTGATCGCCGCGCTGCACGAGCTGCATTTTGAAATCGCGGTGGAAACCAACGGCACGCTTCCCGCGCCCGCCGGGATCGACTGGCTGTGTGTCAGCCCCAAGGCCGGGGCGACCCTGGTGCTGAAAGGCGGGGATGAACTGAAGCTCGTCTACCCGCAGCCGGACCTGCCACCCGATCAGGTCGCGGGGCTGGATTTCAGGCAGTTCTGGCTTCAGCCGATGGATGACGCCCATCGTGATACCAATACCGCCGCGGCGGTCGATTACTGCATGCATCATCCGCAATGGCGTCTATCATTGCAGACCCACAAGCTGATCGGGATACCCTGACATGAGCGTTCCCCCGCCCCCTTCCCATCCTGAAAACGAAGCCGCGCTGGTCCTGTTCTCCGGCGGGCAGGATTCAGCCACCTGCCTTGCATGGGCGCTGTCGCGTTTTGGCCGGGTGGAAACGCTGGGCTTCGATTACGGGCAACGCCACGCGGTCGAACTGGACTGTCGCGCCACGCTGCGTGACGGCATGGCGATGGAAAACCCCACATGGGCGCAGCGTCTTGGCGCGGACCACACGCTCGATCTGGCCGCCCTTGGGGCCGTATCGGATACCGCGCTGACCCGTGAATCCGAAATCGCCATGGCCGAGGGGGGGCTGCCCAATACCTTCGTGCCCGGTCGCAACCTGATTTTCCTGACCTTCGCCGCCGCCCTCGCGGCCCGGCGCAACATCCGCCATATCGTGACCGGCGTGTGCGAGACCGATTATTCAGGCTACCCCGACTGCCGGGATGATACGATCAAGTCCCTTCAGGTCACCCTCAACCTGGGCATGGACAGCCATTACATCATCCATACGCCGCTCATGTGGATCGACAAGGCCCAGACATGGGAACTGGCCCTCCGGCTTGGCGGTAACGCGCTGGTCCGGCTTATCAACCATGAAAGCCATAGCTGCTACATCGGCACGCGCGGCACGCCGCACGCATGGGGTCATGGCTGCGGCGCCTGCCCGGCCTGCCTGTTGCGCAAGGCGGGTTGGGAGCGGTTCGTGGCGGAACACCACCATGTTTGAGCTGGTCTTTACGCGGCGTTTTTCCATGGCGCACCGCCTGCTGGCCGGTGGGAGCGAACGCTGCGCCCTGCCCCACGGCCATAACGAATATGTCCGCGCCAGCCTGCGCGCCACGAACCCCCGGCCGCTGGACGGCCACACCAACATGGTCCTGCCGTTCCAGCGCGCGAAGGAAACGTGGCATGGCTTCATAGACGGCCATGTCGATCACGCGCTGCAACTGGCCGAACATGACCCCCTGCTGGACTGGTTCGCCCGGCATGAACACAGCGCGCCCAGCGCATACTGGTCACACCCGGCGACCCCACGACCGAACTGCTGGCCTGCCTGCTCATGGCCAAGCTGAACACCTTTCTTGCCCATGACGGGGGCATACTGACCTGCGCCACCCTCGAAATCGAGGAAACGCCCACCAACACCGTCCGCTACAGCGGCGACCCGCTGGCCGTGCTGCCCCAACCACGTCCCGCCGCGCGCTGCTGGTGGCAACGCGCCGACATGACCATTGCCGATATCTGATCCATCTCCACCGCTGAAAGGCTCCGCCCCACCCATGTCAGCTTTTGCCCGTTACCGTCAGGAATGGTTTGGCAACATCACACGCGACACGCTGGCCGGCATGGTCGGGACGTTCGCGCTGATTCCTGAAGTCATTGCATTCGCATTCGTGGCGGGCGTGGACCCGGCGGTCGGGCTGTATGCGTCGTTTGTCATCAGCGTCGTGATCGCCCTGACCGGCGGCAGGCCCGGCATGATCTCGGGCGCCGCGGGTTCGGTCGCCCTTGTGGCCGCGGCCTTGGTGCGCGCGCATGGCGTGCAGTACCTGCTGGCGGCAACCCTGCTGTGCGGTCTGTTGCAGGTCGTATTCGGCATCCTGCGGCTGCATGTGCTCATGCGCTACGTCTCGCGCCGGTGCGCACCGGGTTTGTCAACGCGCTGGCCATCCTGATCTTTTCCGCGCAGATCCCGCATATGCTGCATGTAACGTGGCACAGCTACGCCATGATCGCGCTGGGGTTGGTCATCATCTATTCCGTGCCGCGTGTCTTCTCGGCCATTCCTTCGCCCCTCATCTGCATTGTGGTGCTGACGGCGGTATCCATTCTCTATCCCATGCCGCTGCATACCGTGGCCGACCTTGGGCGCCTGCCCGACAGCCTGCCGCACCTCATCTGGCCGGATGTGCCGCTGTCGCTCGACACGCTTGAGATCATCGCGCCCTACGCATTGGCCATGGCCAGCGTGGGCATGCTCGAATCCATGATGACCGCCCGCGTGGTGGATGACATGACCGAAACCCACAGCAGCAAACGGCAGGAATGCGTGGGTCTTGGCGTGGCCAACATCGCCGTCGGCCTGTTTGGCGGCATCGCGGGCTGCGGCATGATCGGGCAGACGGTGGGCAACCTGCGCTATGGCGGGCGGGGCCGCCTGTCCACCTTCGTGGCGGGGGCCTTCCTGCTGCTGCTCATGGTCGTGCTGCGGCCGTGGGTGGCGCAGGTGCCGGTAACGGCGCTGGTCGCGATCATGATCATGGTATCGGCCAGCACATTTTCATGGTCATCGCTGCGGGATCTGGCGCATCACCCGCGCACCACCAGCGTCATCATGCTCGCGACCGTCGCGGTTGTTGTCGGCACGCATGACCTGGCGGCGGGCGTGGCGGTGGGCGTGCTGCTCAACGGGCTGTTTTTCGCCTTTCAGGTTTCCAGCATGCTCTCGGTCAGCAGCACGCTTTCCGCCGATGGCGCCAGCCGGGCCTACAGGGTGAACGGGCAGGTCTTCTTCGCCTCATCCGACAGCTTTACCGATGCCTTTGACCTGCATGACACGGCGCGCACCATCACCATCGACCTGACACAGGCCCATCTGTGGGACATGACGGCCGTGGGCGCGCTGGAGGAACTGGTGGGCAGGCTGGAAGCGCAGGGCAAGCAGGTGCAACTGACCGGGCTGAACCGCGCCAGTTCGTCCCTGCTCGAACGCCATACCGCCCTGCAATCACAGGGCTGACCGCCGCCACCCTCCGGCCCGAAAGCCGGGATCGGGGTGTGGCCGTGTTCTATTTGGTGTGCGCGGGCGCGGGCTGGGCGAAGGGGTCCGCCGGAACGGACGAG
>NZ_BAIO01000160.1 GCF_000613305.1 Komagataeibacter kakiaceti JCM 25156 | reverse complement strand
CACGCGCGCGCCGCTGCGCCGCAGCGCCATGCCCGGCGCCACATGCCCCAGCACGGTCAGGGACAGCACAAGCGGGCCGGAGGTGGAGGTCGTGTCGCCGCCCAGCAGGGTAATGCCGAACTGCTGCTGATCGTGGGCCAGACCGGCGGCAAAATCCGCGAACCATGCTTCCCCGCGCGCCGGGGGCATGGAAACCGTGAGCAGATAGCCAAGCGGGGTGGCGTCCATCGCCGCGAGATCCGACAGGTTGCAGCGCAGCAGTTTGCGGCCCACGGTTTCCGCCGGGTCATCGGGCAGGAAATGCACGCCTTCCACCATGGCGTCCGCCGCCACCACGATCTGCTGCCCGGCAGGGGGCGTGAACACGGCGGCGTCATCGCGCAGGTCAAGCGCGCCCTCCCCCGCGAGGGGACGGAAAACACGGGCGATGAACCCGAATTCGGCAGGCAGGCCAGTATCCGGCGGGTTTTCCTGCGCCATGGCCGCCATTCCCTCGTGCCGGTGTTACAGTGTCGTGCTGTCAGGCGCGTCGGTCACGACCGGCGCGGCTTCCTCCGGCGCGGACGCGACAGCGGCAGGGGCCGGTTCCTTCAGGCGGCGTGACAGGCGTCCAGCACCCCGTTGAGCATGCGCGGCTCGTCACCGGCCAGGAAGCCGTGGGCAATATCCATGTATTCATTGATGACGACACGCGCGGGCACCGGATCGGCGCTGCCGGTCATTTCACCACCCGCCGCGTGCATGATGGCGCGCAGCACCGGGTCCAGGCGGGCCAGCGGCCAGGATGCGGGCAGGATTTCATGCAGCAGGGCGTCAATGCGGTCCTGCCGGGCCATGGCCCCGCGCACCACCATGGCGAACAGCCGCGCATCGGCATCGGGCACCTGCCCCTCGGCATAGTCGCACCGGGACGAAGCCGACGTGCCCAGCCGGTGACGGGTGAACTGGTTGATCACGTGATCGGGGTTTTCACTGCTCTGTTCGATCTGGAACAGGGCCTGCACCGCCGCAACGCGCGATGCGGTACGGGAACGGACCCTAGGCTGCCGGTCACCGTCTGTCTGTGTCATGGCGCGTTACTCCTGCTGTGACATTACCGCGAAATCAGGGCTTCATCGCCTCTTTGCGCGACGGGGTCCAGTTCAATCTTTATTTTTTGACCCGGAGGGCGAAAAGCCTTCCCCCCCGTCACCCGAGACGGAGGCCGATATCGTATCCAGAATATCCGCGAAATCCTTGGTCTCGCGAAAATCCCAGTGCACGGAGGCGAAGCGGATATAGGCCACGGAATCTATCTCGCGCAGCGTTTCCATGACCAGCCGCCCGATATCGCGTGAGGGACATCCGTCTCCCCCGTCGCCTCAAGGTGGCGGACCAGACCGTTGACGATCCGCTCGATCCGTTCCGCGTCAACCGGGCGCTTGCGCAGCGCGATACGCACTGAACGCGCCAGCTTGTCACGTTCGAACGGCACGCGGCGGCCATCGGCCTTGATCACCACCAGGTCACGCAACTGCACACGTTCGATGGTGGTGAACCGCTGCCCGCAGGATGCACAGATGCGGCGGCGGCGGATGGCCGCGCCGTCCTCATGCGGGCGGCTGTCCTTTACCTGTGTTTCCTCATGTCCACAAAACGGGCAACGCATGCAAAACCGGCTCCTGATTACCAAAAAAAAAGACCATGCCGCGAATGGGCCGGGTCAGACGCCCACTTCCGCCAGCACGTCCAGAACAGCCGCGCCATAGCGTGTCAGCTTGGAACCACCGACCCCACGGATCATGCCCAGCTCATCAAGCGTGGTCGGCCGCTCCAGCGCGATGTCATGCAGCACGGCGTCATGAAAAATGACATAGGGCGGGATTTCCTGCTCACGCGCCTCCCCCAGCCGCCATTTCCGCAGGGCTTCGTACCGCGTGGCCGCCTGTGGCGTCAGATCGGTCATCTGCGGGCGCGCGCCACCACCCGTGCCGCGCCCAGCGGCGCGCAGATCCTCGGTCGCGTCCTCACGCAGCATGATCTGCTCCTCCCCCCGCAAGATGGGGCGCGCGCGCGCTTCCTCAAGGGCAAGGGAATTATATTCCCCCGTCACCTTTATGGCGCCACGCGCGATCAACTGCCGGATCACGCCACGCCAGAACGGTTCGGACCGGTCGTTGCCAATGCCGAACACGGTCAGTTTCTCATGCCCGTGGCGCGCGATCATATCCGATGTCTTGCCCCGCAGCACGCCCGCCACATGAACCGCGCCAAAACGCTGCCCGGTCCGGTAAATGGCGGAAAGGACCTTCTGCGCCGCCACCGTGCCGTCAAAGGTGGCCACGGGGTTGCGGCAGTTGTCACAATGGCCGCAGGGCGTGGCCAGTTCCTCGCCAAAACAGGCCAGCAGCGCCTGCGTGCGGCAGCCTGTCGTCTCGGTCAGGGCGATCATGCTTCCAGCCGCGCGCTCATGATCCGCTTCTGCGCCTGTGGCGCGTTGGACTGTTCCAGCCAGTAACGCGCGCGCGCCATGTCATCGCCGCCGTACAGCAGGACGGTCTCGGCCTGTTCGCCATCACGCCCGGCGCGACCGATCTGCTGGTAATACCCTTCGGGCGAAGACGGCATGTCCAGATGCACCACCGCGCGCACATCGGGCCGGTCGATGCCCATGCCAAAGGCGATGGTGGCCACGATCACCACTGCCTCACCGGAACGGAAACGCATGAGGGCGGCGCGCTTTTCCACCGGCGACAGCCCGGCATGAAACGGCAGCGCCACATATCCCTTGCCCGCCAGTGAGCGCGCGATCCGCTCGGTCTTGCTGCGGCTACCGCAGTACACGATGGACGCCGCCCCCCGGTGCCGGTCCAGTATGGCGGTAAGCTGCCGCATTTCGGACGTTTTGGGCCGCACGGCGATATCAAGGTTGGGCCGGTGGAAACTGGCCTTGAGCACCGTGCGTCGGGCATGGCCAGCGCATCAAGGATGTCGCTGCGCGTGCGGGCATCGGCCGTGGCGGTCAGGGCGATACGCGGCACATCGGGAAAATGCTGCGGCAGGGCCGCGAGTTCCCGGTATTCGGGCCGGAATTCATGCCCCCACGCGGAAATGCAGTGGGCCTCGTCAATCGCGATGACGGAAAGTTCCAGCCGCCCGAGGCGTTCGAGCATGCCGGGAAAGAGCAGGCGCTCGGGCGAGACGTAAAGAATATCAAGCCGCCCCGCCACAAGATCGGCGCGGACACGGGCGGCGTCCTCGGCTTCCAGTTCGGAATGCAGCGCGCCCGCATTGACGCCAAGCTGCCGCAGGGCCGCCACCTGATCGTCCATGAGGGCGATCAGCGGGGAGATGACCAGACCCGTGCCGGGCCGGGCAAGCGCGGGCACCTGATAGCACACGCTCTTGCCGCCGCCGGTGGGCATGAGCACGAGACAGTCCCGGCCCGCCATGACCTCATCCACGGCCTGCTGCTGCAGGCCGCGAAAGTCGGGAAAGCCGAAGACCTCGGCCAGAACGTCACGCGGGTTGCGTGACTGACCGCCCTGCCCGGTCATGTTCGAAAAGCCTGGGTCTGTAATCAGTTTCCGCCAACCACGATTTCGACACGGCGGGAGGCGAGCGCACCGTCTTCATTATTGACCGGCCCGCGCGGCTGCTGGCGGATGCGGGCCGCGTCCACGCCATCAACGGCAAGCTGGCGCGCCACGATCTTGGCGCGGTCGATGGCCAGGAGTTCATCAGCCGACAGGTCGTGACTGGCCGCCGCGTAGCTTCCACCCGCACCGAGGCATGATGCGCCACCGCGCGCTGGGCCGCCTGCGAGATCACGGTCTGGGCCGGTGCGTCAATCTGCACGGAGTTCTGGGTAAAGAACACGATGTACTTGCCCGGATGGCCACCAGCACACCCTGTCAGCAGACCGAGACCAAGAAAAAGAGACAGGCGACGCATGATGGACTTACTCCCGATTCAGCTATTCAAGACGGATCGCCATAAGCCTGCTGGTTGTCCGATCCGGTTTTTCCGCTACTTCGTGCCCTGTGGGGCGCAGCACGTCAATCCTTTCGGCGGGCATGACCGCCTTCGTGCTGACGCACCTCAACCGTTTTACCATCCACGACCCGCCAGACCCGGTCGAGTTTTTCCACGCCGGTCAGCCTGTGGGCGATCAGGATGACGGTACGCCCCCGTGTCACTTCGTTCAGGGTCTGGAGAAACTCCTGCTCGGTCCGGGCGTCAAGCCCGGTGGCCGGTTCGTCCAGTATCAGGATCGGCGCGCGCGACAGCAGCACCCGCGCCAGCGCCAGACGCCGCCCCTGCCCGCCGGACAGGCTAGCCCCCCCTTCACCCAGCCAGCTATCCAGCCCTTCGGGCAGGTCACGCACCACATCGGCCACACAGGCCTGTTCCAACGCGGTCCATAATTCATCCTCGGTCGCATCGGGGCGGCCAAGCAGCAGGTTGGCACGAATCGTATCCGCGAACAGGTGGGTCGCCTGTGACAGCCATGCGATCCGCCCGCGCAACGCATCATCGCGGATCGTGGCGATGTCCTGCCCCCCCAGTTCGATCCGCCCGGATTGCGGGGCCACCACCTTCAGCAGCAGCGCCGCCAGCGTGGACTTGCCCGCCCCCGACGGCCCCAGCAGCGCGATACGCTGCCCCGCCGGTATGGTCAGGTCCAGATCATCCAGCACAGGCGCGCGCCCTGCGTCCCACCGGAA
>NZ_BAIO01000161.1 GCF_000613305.1 Komagataeibacter kakiaceti JCM 25156 | reverse complement strand
CCGACCGCCCAGGGCGAGCGGGTGTTTGCCGACGGGGAGCGGGTCTACTTCCTGCGCAATGACCGGGAGCTGGGGGTGAAGAACGGTACGCTGGGTACGGTGCGGGGCATCACGGGGTCGGTCGAGGCCGGGGATCTCGTGCTGTCGGTGCAGCTCGACGGGCCGGGTGGGACCGGGCGTGGCCGGCTCGTGTCCGTATCGGTGGCGGATTATGACGCGCTGGATCATGGTTATGCGGCTACCATCCACAAATCGCAGGGTGTGACGGTGGATCGGGCGCATGTGCTGGCGACGGGGAGCATGGACCGGCACGGGGCCTATGTGGCGCTGTCACGCCATCGGGAGAGCGTGTCTATCCATTGGGGCCGGGATGATGTGGGTGACCGGGACGGTCTGGTGAAGCGGCTGTCGCGCGAGAGGCTGAAGGATACCACGCTGGATTACCCGCAGGTCCAGGGTCGGGATATCGGGTTTGCGCAGCGACGCGGGGTGCATGTCCCCGAGAGCGAGATCGTGGTGGAGCGCGGCAAGGCTGCCTCTGGCCCCCAGAAGGACAGCCAGGCCGAAGCTGTCCGTACGCCAGATCCGGCACCGGCACAGCGGAAGCGCGGGATGTTCGACGGCTGGAGCTGTCCGTGCGGGGGCGTGGCCGGACGGCGGACAAAGACGTGTCGGCCGGGATGGATGCCGGGGCCGGCAAGGGGGAAAGTGGGGTTGAGCGTGAGGCTCCCGCCTCTCCCTTTGCCGGGTTGCGGCTGCCGCGTGTGCAGCGCGCGCAGGTGCCGGCCGGGCTGGGTGGGTTTGTGCCGGGTGGTGATCCGCACCACCAGGCGGTGGAGCAGTATGCGCGGGCGGTGCGGGACATCGGGCGCATGGTGGAGCAGGACCTGCCGGTGCTGGAGCACCAGAAGAAGGCATGCTTGACGCCAGCACGGTCTTGGAACGGCTACGGCCCGGGGCGGTGATCGCTCTGGAAACCGCCGTGAAGCATGAGCCGGGGATCCGGCAGGCCCTGTACGGGCTGGAAGGACCGGCACGGGCGCGCAGGCTGGTCGAGGGGCTGGAACACGAGGACAAGGTGCGGCATTCCCCTGAGTTGCGGGCAGCGCGGTTCGTGAAGGCGTGGGACGGGCTGAGCCGCGAGCAGCAGGGTGTGGCGCTCAAGGAATTGAAGCGGGACGCGCCGCTTGAGTCCCTCCTGCGGCGGAAGGGACATGAACTGGGCGTCCGGAAGGGATCGACGCTCGATCATGGATTGCAGCCGCAGCGCACGCGCTCGCTGTCGCGTTCCAGGGGACGGGATATGGATATGGGGATGTAGGATTTTTCTGGATTATGTAGCTCAATTGAGCTACGTAATGTGTGTCTGGATAGATAACTTCCGGAGAATTAGTGAGGATTCCGACATGAGCGGATTTGTTCGCGCCCGTATTGATGAAACCCTGAAGGAAGAGGCATCTGTTGTTCTGGACGCCATCGGTCTGACGGTCTCCGATGTCGTGCGTATGCTGTTGACGCGGATCGCACGCGAAAAGGCCCTTCCTGTTGATCTTGTCGTGCCTAATGCAGCGACCATTGCAGCGATGGAAGAAGGGCGGATGCTCCTGAAAGACAAGACGCGTGGTTTCGAGAACGCACAGGAGATGTTTGATGCCCTCGGGGAAAGCAGTTCCAAAAAGAAAAAAAGTAAGACTGCCGCTTCGATCTGATTACACGAAGCAGTTTGAGAAAGACTTCCAGCGTCTGTCGCGCTCCGGAAAATACAATATGGCGCGTCTGAAGGTAGTCATGCTGCTTCTGATCGCCAATGAAGGCCCTCTGGGTGCGGAATGGCTCGATCATCCCCTAAAGGGGGATTGGGCCGATCACCAGGAATGCCATGTTGGAGGCGACTTTCTGCTGATCTATCAGAAGGACGAAGAAAAGATCGTGTTTGTCAGGACCGGTTCTCATGCTGATCTGTTCGAGAACTGAAAGCATAAGGATTCTGTCATGCCCGCAATGATGGTAATTCAGAGTGAGGTGGAACGGTATTTTTCCGAACGGGCGGCACGGACCACGCCAGCTCATGCCAAAGCACTTCTGGAGCGGATCGGCACCAAGGGACAGATCAGATGATGATCGTCTGGACGTGCCGGAAAACTGAATCTGGATGAGGGGATGGTTCCATCATGAGCGAGACGGATCCGGCAGCCCGTGCCTTTGAGGATCTGTGCGCCGAAATGACGGTGCTCCGGCGCAGTGTGGAAGCGCTGCCCCAGGCATGGCGGGACAACCGACCGCCTGACTACACGCCGGACCTGGCCAGACTGGTCAAGGCCCTGAACGACGTGGGCGCGCGCATGAAGGCGATCGAGGCCAGTCCGACCCTGAAAATGACGCCGCAGGCCTATGGCAGGGGGTACGCCAGGCAGGGCTTTCCGTCAGTCAGGACATGCAGGCCGCCTTTCATACCGCGATCCGTGCGGTTCAGGTGGAGCGGCAGCAACTGACCGATATTGTCGGGCAGGCGCGCACCCGGGACCAGCAGAGCTGGTGGGTGCTGAAGGTCGGGCTGGCCTGTCTAGCTGTCGGGATCGGGTTCTCACCTGTCCTGACCTATCTCCTGCCGTCGTCACTGGGGACGCGCGTGGCCTCCTTTATCGTGGGCGGACAGGATCGGTGGGAGTCCGGGGTGCAGATGATGGAGGCCGACAATCCCGAAAGCCTGCGGCATATAGTCCGGGCCAACCGGCTTGTGGACGCCAGTCAGGACCGGATCGCCGCCTGCCAGAAAACAGCTAACGAGACGAAAGTGGACCAGCACTGTGTCCTGACCATCCGTCCGGATGGATCATAGCTAGGAAAATGCATCCCCCAAACCATCTTAAACGGGGGCGAGTGGCTCTGGAAGCGATCTGTGGCGAACTGACGCTGGCAGAGCTGGCATCGAAGTACGGCGTGCATCAGACGATGATCGCCCAATGGAAACATCAAGCGATCGAGGGGATGGCGGGTATCTTTTCCGGGAAGTCGAGGCAACAGCGTCGGCCAGTCCGAAAATCCGGCACCATGTTTGTCTGGAATATAGATGTCATATACCTACTTGAGGTTTATATTAAGGATGGCTATGTCATGATTTACCCTGTTAAATTTCAATAATTTTTATGGTGTGAATATATTCCAATAATTTCTTGGCAGATTCCCCGCATCAGATGTTGAATAGAGAGATGAGTTAATGTCCCGTAGGTTTACTGTTTTTGGTAGGTATAAATCCACTAACAAGTTAAAATTGTGGCTGCTCTCAGCAACTTGCCTAGCAATTATGGGACCGTATAAATCTTATGCTGATTGTAGTGGTAATTCGGGAACGGTGACTTGTTCTGGTGCGACGGCCAGTATGATTGGTACCGGAGCGGGTAGTTCAATTACAACTTTGGATATTTCATCGGGTTCTACCGTCAGTACGCCGGGTGTTGCGATCAGTATGGGATCTGGTACTTCTGCGGCACCGAACGTTATCAATGTTGATGGGTCTGTAATAGGGGCCGGACAAGGAAATGGTCCATATGGCTATGGACCAAATGTCATAGAATTCGGTGGAAATACGACAGTTAATATTAGTGAAACTGGTAGTGTCGTTCAGTCTGGCGGTTCAGGCATGGCAGAGGCAATAAACCCGACAGGCGGCAATAATACCATAAACAATTATGGTATTATACAGACAAAAACCAGTTCAGCTATGTGGTTTCAGGGTACTGATTCAGAAACTAAAAGTATACCAAATACTATAAACAATTATGGTACTATTTCTGCAGGTAACGGAGTTGTAATAGGAAACTCATCTGCAAGCACGATTAATTTTGTTAATGAATCTGGCGTTACTGTTAATGGAAATATTGATTTGGGTTCCGGTCAGGAAAATACCGTTACCCTATATAATGGTTCTACAGTCAATGGGAACGTCAGTGGTGGGGGTAACAAGGCATCTCTTGATCTGACTGGTAATACAGGTTCGGATACTCTACAGGGCACAGTGACCAATTTTGGCACACTTACGAAGTCAGGTTCTGGAACTTGGGTTATTGAAAACCCAATGTCCAATCTCAGTCCGACAATAGGCGTGAATGTAAATGGGGGTACACTGGTCCTAGATGGTAGTTCGGCAGTCAGCGGTGCTTCCATTGCCATTAATCCCACCGGTACCCTTCAATTAGGCAACGGGGGAACAACCGGTGGGATCAGTGGAAATACGGTTGATAATGGCACGCTGGCGTTTGATAGATCAGATGCCGATTTGACTTTCGGGGGGGATATTTCAGGAACAGGTAATATTGTCCAGAAAGGAACCGGTAACGTTATCCTTACAGGTGACAACGATTATTCTGGTGGTACGGAAATTCAGTCCGGAACTCTGACCGGAGCTGCTGACAGCTTTGGTGCAAGTGCTGGCAATATCACCGTTAATTCCGATGCCGGACTGATCCTAGATCAGGAAACCGTAGCCGGAAACCTAGGGAATACGATAACGGGGCAGGGTACGCTTACCAAAACTGGGTCGCAGACTGTGTCGCTTGCGGCTGACAATACCTATACAGGTGCTACTACCATTAGTGCGGGCACACTGCAGTTGGGTGATGGTGGGACGACAGGTAGCATTTCCGACAGTTCTGCAATTC
>NZ_BAIO01000162.1 GCF_000613305.1 Komagataeibacter kakiaceti JCM 25156 | reverse complement strand
CCAGCGCGGGCATGGCGTCACGGGCAAGTTCCGTTGCTGCAAGGGCCGCGTCCGACCACTGCCGCACCCCCACGTCAAGCCACAGGGAGCCGGAGGCATCGGACATGTCCTCGATCATCTCGCCCGTCATGCGGTAACGCAGCCACGCCTTGGGCAGCAGGACATGGCGGGTGGCGCGGAAAATATCCGGCTCGTTACGCGCCACCCATATCAGCTTGGGGGCCGTGAAACCCGGCATGGCCATATTGCCACAGACCTGCCGGCTCAGGGGAAACCGGTGTTCAAACACATGGCACTGCGCGGCGGCGCGCACGTCGTTCCACAGGATGCACGGACGCAGCACATCCCCGTTACGCCCCAGAAGAACCGCGCCGTGCTGCTGCCCGGACAGGCCGATGCCCTTTACCGCCGCCATCTCACGCGGGTGGGCGTGGGCAAGGGCGTCCATCGCGGCCAGCAGGCCGGTCCACCAGTCCTCCGGTTCCTGCTCGTTCCAGCCGGGCCGGGGAGAACTGACACGTAACGGACTGGCATGGCTCCCGACAACCTGCTGGCTGTCATCCACCAGAACGGCCTTCAGGGCCGAAGTCCCCAGATCGATTCCGACAAACATTATTATTCCCATGCCATGACTGGTGGTCCAGTCGGGTCTTTTCTGCTTTGCCGCGTTCCTTGATTACATGGGCGCAGGCGCGGGGCGGACAGAAAAAACAAATAAAACCTGAAAAACAATTCTAGATTATCGAATGGAAATTATTTACACTAAATTCCGCTTCATGTGCTTCACAATTACTTATTTTATATTTGAAAACGAAGATGCAACCTTTTGAAGATTTTTGAAAAAAGCATCACCAAAAACACTCTCCTGCTGCATGGACACTTCATGTGCGCGCTTTTCAGGATGCGAAGGCATGACAGCCCGATAGACAAAGGGGAGAGGCCACCATCCCCTCCCCCTTTGCCATTGCCGGGATGAATATGGCCAGCCCGTCAGGCCGTTTTTACGAGATCCGGGCTTTTGATAAAGTCGGTGACAATCGTGTTGACCTGACTGGCGGCTTCAAGCTGCGGCATATGCCCGATATCGGGCAGGATGTGCCGCGCAATACGGGCGGGCAGGCCGTCCGCCCCGGCCACGGGCAGGATTTCGTCCTCATGCCCCCATATCAGGGTTATGGGCAGGTCGGCGGCTTCCACGACCGGGCGCAGGTCATCCCCCTGCCTACCATTGGGGAAGCACGCGGCCGAGACGGTGCGCAGGGCCGCCTCCGCCCCGTCAAGGCGCTTGTACCGCAACACGTCATCCGCCATGCGCCGCCCGATGAGGGATTTGTCATGCACCAGATATTTCAGCACATCCTGCAACGTGCGCACGCGGTCGGCCTCGATAAAGCCATTGATGAATTCCATGTTGATCTGCGGCCCCATCCCCGCCGGGGCGATGAGCGTAAGCGAGGCCACGCTCTGCGGCGCCATGTGCGCCAGTGTCAGCGCAATGCCGCCGCCCAGCGAATGACCGAGAACATGCACGCGCCCCAGTTTGAGATGGGCCAGAAGCTGCGCCGTGACCTCCGCGAAGAAAGCCAGCGTGCCCGGCCCGACATTCTTGGATGACCCCCCATGCCCCGGCAGGTCGAAGGCGATGACACGCCGCCCCTGCGCCAGCGCGGCGTGGTTGAGCATCCAGTTCTTCAGGTCGCCGCCAAAACCGTGAATGAGGATGAGAGGCGTCTCCTCCCCCTCGCCCCGGTCATGCACGCGCAGGGTGTGACTGCCCACCGTCATCATGACCGGCTCATCCGCCGGGGCCTGCGTGGCCGCATCGCCAGCCGTGGCGGCGAAATCCGCCTGGAAACGGGAGATGAACGCATCAATATCCGCATCGGAAACCGCCGCGTCCGCGACCACGGCAATCAGCGCGCCGACGGGCAGCGTCTCCCCATTCGCCGCGACCTGCCGGCGCAGCCTGCCGGCTACGGGGCTTTCAAAGGTGTTGGTGATCTTGCTGGTCTCGATATCAACCAGTTCATCGCCGGTCTTTATGTCCGTATCCGGCGCGACCATCCATCCGGCAATCTTGCCTTCGGTCATGGCCAGGCCGAATTTGGGCATGGTAATAGGGGTGATGTCCTGAGCCATATCAGACTTTCTCCACTACACGATGGTTCATGGTGGCGGTGACCGCCGCCTCGATCTTTTCCACACTGCAGGTAAAGCGTTTCCAGCACCGTGGCGAACGGCACCGGCGTATGGGGGGGCACCACGCGGCGGATGGGCGCGCGCAGGGTATCGAACGCTTCTTCCGCCACCAGGGCCGCGACATCGGTGGCCATGTTGCAGCGCGGGCTTGATTCGTCAACAATGACAAGCCTGCCGGTATCCGCCACGCATTCCAGGATCGTTTCCCGGTCGAGCGGGGACGTGGTGCGCGGATCGATGACCGTGCAGCTTATTCCCTTCCGATCCAGCCGGTCGGCTGCCTGATTGGCCAGCCCCACCATGCGGCCGAAGGCGACGATGGTGACATCGTTCCCCTCCCGCGTCAGATTCGCTTCCCCCAGCGGGATGGTATAGGCCTCGTCGGGCACTTCCTCCTCGTCATCATACATCACCTTGTTTTCAAGGAAGATGACGGGATCGTCGTCGCGGATGGCTGAAATCAGCAGGCCCTTGGCTTCATAGGGGGAGGAGGGC
Source organism: Komagataeibacter kakiaceti JCM 25156 (assembly GCF_000613305.1). The sequence continues at coordinate 1,968 of NZ_BAIO01000162.1, read as the reverse complement.
ACGACAACCTTCAGCCCCGGAATATGGGTGAACAGCGGATACAGCGCCTGGCTGTGCTGGGCGGCGGCGTTGAAGCCCGCGCCGTACATGGCGCGGATGACCAGCGGCGTGCGCGCCTTGCCGCCGAACATGTACCGGAACTTCGCGGCCTGGTTCATGATCTGGTCAAGACAGCTCCCGACAAAATCGACAAACATCAGTTCCGCCACCGGCCGCAGCCCGGTTACCGCCGCACCGGCGGCCGCGCCGATATAGGAGGCTTCGGTAATGGGGGTGTCGAGAACGCGGGTATCGCCAAATTCCTCCAGCAATCCCTTGGTCACGCCCAGAACGCCGCCCCATGCGTCCGTTATGCCCGCCGAGCCACCGCGCCCACCGGCCACGTCCTCACCCATCAGGACCACGGTGGGGTCACGGCGCATTTCCTGGCGCAGGGCCTCGTTAATGGCCTGACGAAAGCTTTTCTTGCTCATTGTTCGCTTCTTTCGTTCCTGAAGGGATAGGATCAGTACCGGACATACACGTCGGCCAGAAGGTCGGGCGCCTGCGGTAGCGGATCATCCTTGGCTTTCATGACGGCGGCCTCGATCTCGTCCGCCACGGCGGCATCGATTTCATCAAGCACGCTGGCGTCAAGCAGGGCCGCCTGCGTCACGCGGTCCCGGAACAGCTTGAGACAGTCATGCTCGCTCCGGGCCTTCGCCACTTCATCGGCGGCGCGGTAGGTCATGGCGTCCCCTTCAAAATGGCCGTACCAGCGTGTCAGGTGGACATGCAGCATGACCGGCCCCCTGCCCTCGCGCGCATGGGCAATCGCCTCGCCCGCCGCCTGATGGACGGCGAAGTAATCCGACCCGTCGCATTCGATATACGGCATGCCAAACCCCGCCGCGCGCGCTGCTGGGTGCCCGCGCAGGCGTAGGAGGAACTCGTGGCCTCGCCATAGCCATTGTCCTCCACCACAAAAACGGCGGGCAGCCGCCAGACCATGGCGAGGTTGAGGCTTTCGAGCGTCGTGCCTTCGTTGGATGCGCCATCGCCGTAAAAGGCGACGGCAACCCCGCCATCCCCCAGGGTCTTGTGCGACAGCGCCGCGCCACAGATCAGCGGCGGGCCACCGCCCACGATGCCATTGGCCCCCAGCATGCCGCATGTCAGGTCGGCTATGTGCATCGAGCCGCCCTTGCCCCGCATACGCCGGTGCTGCGCCCGTAAATTTCGGACATCATGCCGCCAACTTCCACGCCCTTGGCAATGCAGTGGCCATGGCCGCGATGGGTGCTGGCGATGGTGTCATTATCTGTAAGATTGGCGCACACCCCCACGGCGGAGGCTTCCTCGCCGCAATAAAGGTGGACGAAACCGGGAATTTCGCCGGTTGCGAATTCAACATGCAGACGCTCTTCAAACATGCGGATGGTGCGCATGGCCCGGTACGAGCGCAGCAGCGTTTCACGCGCTATTTGCATGGGTATTTCCCCTGTTCCTTACTGGTCCCGCCCATTGGGCACACGGGGTGCGGGCGGGTACCCACGCAGCACACACCGGCATGGAAGGGCCGGGCAAGAACGGCCTGCCAGCTTTCACACCCATGTGACGCAGACCGTACGAAGTGTCGCGAAACCGCGACACATGGCCGGGAGTTTACGCGCCACTCCCTACGCAAACAGCACCAGAAAAAAGATAAAGAACATGCTGCGTACCGCGCGTTTCCTGTCCCCCGCCCCATCCGGTCCGCCCACGCTTCACGGTGGGCTGGAAGCCTCATGGCGGCGATGCCGACAGGATTATGGCCTCGACCCCGCGACACCCGCGCTGCCCGACATGCTGTCCGGCGCGGAACTGCGCCAGTGCTGCCAGCGGATGGGGCGGATCCTGCATTTCGCGGGGCCGGAAATGGACCGGGCCTACGCGGCGGTGGAATCCGTGGGGTACAGCATCATGCTGTCCAATGCCGGTGGGGTCGTG
>NZ_BAIO01000163.1 GCF_000613305.1 Komagataeibacter kakiaceti JCM 25156 | reverse complement strand
CCGAGCGCGCAGACCCCCTCCGCCCCGCCGACTGAGCGAGGCGCCATCCGACCTGTCAGTGCCGCAGTCGCAGCAGCAGGACCAGTTCAACCCGTCCATGCAGACTTCGGGCCACGGGCAGCACGCGGCCCAGCAGTCGCACAGCCAGGCATCCCCCAACGCGTACGCCGCGCTCCAGCACCCGATGAACTGGTCATTCTCCGGCTCGCCCCTGCTGCGCCGCAGCCGGCAGGGCCGCGCGGGCGGCACGGGGGGACCGATCGACCTGTCGCTCGGCCCGGTGGTCAGCAATGGCAAGATCAACGCGCCCTATTCCTCCAGCACCCAGATCAAGGGCGTGAGCGATGATTACGGTAATGAACTCGACCGCTGGATCCGCAGCCACATGTACTACCCGGAGGAAGCCGCCCGCGCGGGTGAGGAAGGCCCCTCCTCGGTGCATGTGGAACTTGACCGCGAGGGCCATGTCACCAAGGTGCGCCTGACCGGGCAGTCCGGCTCCTATTACCTGGACGCGGCGACGGTGGGCATGTTCCGCAACGCCCAGCTACCGCCCGTACCGCCAGACATGCAAGGCGACACATTCCCCATTGACCTGACCATCAACTACATTCTCATCCGCCGTTAAGCGGAACAGACACAGATACAGATACAGCGGGAGCACGCAGCATGGACACAGCCAGACTACTGCAACAGGCGGGGCGTGATTTCCGTGCGTTCGACAATGCCGATGCCGCCGTGGCCCGCATTACCGAACTGTACGACCACGCCGCGGCCCGGATCCGCCACGCCTTCAGCACACGCGACACGACGGGACTGGCGGATGCGGTCTATCCCTATCTGGCTTTCGTGCCCCATGCGCCGCTGCCGCCCGATGGCCCGCGCCCGCCCTTTGACGTGGTGCTGGAACCCGGCTTCTACGGCACGACCCTGACCCGCCCCGCCCTGTTCGCCGATTACTGGCGTGAACAGATCGCAAGCCTGCTGCATCATTACGAAACGCCGGTGCTGGTCGGGCTGTCGCGCCAGCCGATCCCGCTATCCTATGTGATGGAGGAGGCGGTCACGTCCCTGACGGAAGCCGATCTTGTGTGGATCCAGTCGCACTTCGCGCTGCCGGACCTGCATGTAACCGACGATTCGATCGCCAACTGCGATTATATCCCCCGCCCCGACACGCCCCGGCCGCTGGCGCTGTTCACCGCGGCGCGCACGGATTATTCGCTCGCACGCCTGCATCACTATACCGGCACCGCGCCGCATCATTTCCAGCGCTTCATCCTGCTGACCAATTACCAGCGTTATGTCGATGCGTTTCGTGAATACGGGCACGCGCAGGTCGATAGCGGCACGCAGTACACCGCCTTTGTCGAGCCGGGCGAGATCATCCATACCCGTGACACGCAGCAGACCGCCCCCCATGCGGGCCACAGCCTGCCGCAGATGCCCGCCTACCACCTGTGCCGCCCCGATGGGGATGGCATCACCCTCATCAATATCGGCGTAGGCCCCGCCAACGCCAAGACGATCACGGACCATCTGGCGGTGCTGCGCCCGCATTGCTGGCTTATGGTCGGGCACTGCGCGGGGCTGCGCCGCAGCCAGAAACTGGGGGATTACGTGCTGGCCCACGGTTACCTGCGCGATGACCATGTGCTGGACGATGACCTGCCGCCATGGGTGCCCATTCCCCCCATCGCGGAAGTGCAGGTCGCGCTTCAGGACGTGACCGCCCGCGTGACCGGCCTGCACGATGCCGAGGTCAAGACCCGCCTGCGCACCGGCACGGTCATGACAACGGACAACCGCAACTGGGAACTGCGGCTCAATGCGCTGTTCACCCGCATCAACACCTCCCGCGCCATTGCGGTGGACATGGAATCAGCCACCATCGCGGCCAATGGATTCCGCTTCCGCGTTCCCTATGGCACGCTGCTGTGCGTATCCGACAAGCCGCTGCATGGGGAACTGAAACTGCGCGGCATGGCCAACGCCTTCTATCGCGAGCGGGTGCGCCAGCATCTGGTGGTGGGCATCGAGACCATGCAGCAGTTGCGCGCCCAGGGCGTGGACCGACTGCACTCACGCAAGCTTCGCGGGTTTGACGAACCGGCCTTCCGGTAAGGCGGCGCCCCCCAAGGCAGCCAACGCGTTCGAAACCGCGTGAAAAGGCCCTCAGAAATCCGGCAGCGTCGGCGCCAGGTGCCCGCCCTGCCGCACCGGGGCCATGCGGCGGGCAAGGCCGGTGGCGTCATCGGTTTCCACCATCATGCCCGCGATGCTGGCCTCGCCCTCGGCGGGTTGCAGGCGGTCTCCGGGCATCTTGCGCACGAAACGCGCGATGGCCGCCTCCTTGCCCATGCCGATCACACTGTCATAATCGCCGCACATGCCCGCATCGGTCTGGAAGGCCGTGCCGCCCGACAGGATGCGATGATCCGCCGTGGGCGTATGGGTGTGGGTGCCGATCACCAGTGAAACCCGGCCGTCGAGATAATGCCCCATGGCCCATTTCTCGCTCGTGGCTTCGGCATGCACGTCCACAATGGCGGCATGCATGGTCACACCCAGCCGGTGGCGGGAGAGAATATCCGTCATCGCGCGGAAGGGGTCATCCATCGCATCCATGAACTGGCGGCCCATGACATTGGCGACCAGCACCCTGCGCCCATCCACCAGTTCCACCACCACGCTGCCCTGCCCCGGCGTGCCGGGCGGATAGTTGGCGGGGCGGATGATACGGGGTTCACTGCCGATATGGCCGATCAGGTCGCGCCGATCCCAGCTATGGTTGCCCAGCGTGATGACATCCACGCCCCCTTCCAGCAGGTCACGCCCGATGGCGGGCGACAGGCCGAAGCCGTGACTTGCGTTTTCGCCATTCACCACCACGAAATCGAGCGCAAGGTCACGCCGCAGCGCCGGAAGGCGGGAAATCACGGCTTCACGCCCGACCCGGCCCACAATATCGCCCAGAAACAGTATTCTCAAGAAAACAGCCTTTTTTACCGTGTCCGCCCGTCACCACGACACCGGATCCATTCACGTTCGGTCACGATCGCAGGCAATGCAACATCATGCAGACCCGTGGGAATACATGCCACTTCCTGAAAGGACAGGCCGAACCCCACGGCGCGCGCCCGGGGCAGTCTGGCCAGCGTACGATCATAATAACCCCCGCCATATCCCAGCCGCATGCCGCGCCTGTCAAACGCAAGCAGCGGCACGCACACCACATCGGGCTGCACGGGGGGGCCTATGGGGTGGCATGTGCCATAGCGCCCGGTCTGGATGACGCATTCCGGCTGCCACAGGCGAAATGTAAGGGGATGGCCCCTTGGCGTGGTTTCGGGCAGGGCGACGCACAGCGCATCGGCATGGAGCGCCCTGATGACGGGGCGCAGGTCGGTCTCCCCCGGCAGGGGCCAGACAAGGGCGATGCAGTCCCCCGCCCCCGCCATGGCGCGCAGCCCGCGCACCATGCGGCGGCACAGGCTGTCTTCCGCCATGGCGCGCGTGGCGCTGGTGGCGAAAGCCTGCCGCCGCCGTGTCATTTCATCACGCAGGGCCTGCTTGGCCCGGACGACCGACCACGATTCGGATTGGGATGACGTCATGAAACCATAATACGGAGCCGCCATGGCCGTTGGTCGGATCAGCCCTCCCGGACCTGCTGACGCAGGTGGGCGCCAGGTAACGTGACCACGGTCACGACAGTGCCAGCTCCCTAGGAAGTGCTTATCGGCCCAGGGGTTGAATCATGCCTGACGCACCCGGCAGCCCCGCCCCTTCATATTAGTCATCTTCCATGGCGGCTGCAATGTTTTCCGCGCGTTCGACCAGATGGGCGAGCTGTTCGCTCCGCCGCTCGTTCTCGATGCGCGCCTGCCGGCCCAGCGCAAGCTGGTGGGCGGTGTCGGACGACATTTTTTCCGCCGTCAGATCATGGATCTCATCGGCCATGAGCAGGGCGGCCAGGGCGAGCAGCCGCCCTTCCCCGCTATGCCCGCCCAGCGCGTGGATACGCTCGATCCGGCGCTCGACCTCCTGCGCCATGGCCTGCAGATGTTTTTCCTGCCCTTCCTTGCACCCCACGGCGTAGGAAAAGCCGTTGATGCGCACGGTCACCTGGCTCATGGGCCTATTCCTCCCCGCCGGTCGGTTCGTCTTCCTCACCCAGCACGTCACGCACGCGCGCGATCAGGGCGTCGATATTGGCGGCAAGCGCCTGAACATCCACATCCGGCATGGAGGGACGGGCCACGGACGCCAGTTCCGCGCGGCGGTCAAGGGCGAAGGCAATACGGTTCAACGCCAGTTCCAGACGGTCGGCCGGGTTCGGCCCGGCCCCGGGCGGCGCGTCGGCCGCGTCCTGTTCCGATGGCACGATTATATCAGACACGTTCATCCTTTCCCGCATTCCTCCCCTTGAACTGATCGCGCGGTGCGGTTTCAACGTCAAGCATGATCGACAAACATGACCATTCTGTGCCCCTGCCGCCCCATGTCACCGTTGCCTGCGCGCGGGATCTGGCGCGGGTTATGGCGGAACCGGACGCTTTACGCATGGGCTGCACCGTGATTTCGCCGCCCGGGGCGGGGTGTTTCATGGGGGCCGCGTGGTGGGCGGCGCTGCTGGCGG
>NZ_BAIO01000164.1 GCF_000613305.1 Komagataeibacter kakiaceti JCM 25156 | reverse complement strand
CCCGCCGCCGCCGCGCCTGCTCGCCCCCATGGCCTCCATGCTGGCGACGCACGAGAAGGGACGCAGGCTGACGCTGTCCGCCCCGGTCATGCAGTCGCTGCTCGACAGTCTCTCCGCCCGGCTGGACGAGGGGCGTGAACTTTCGCGCTACCTGACCGGGCTGCTGATCTTCCTTGGCCTGCTCGGCACCTTTTACGGGCTGCTGCTGACCGTTGGCTCCATTGCCGATGTGATCGGAAACATGACGGTTGGCAGCGGGGACATGAATGTCATGTTCGACCAGCTCAAATCCGGCCTTGCCGGGCCGCTGCACGGCATGGGCACGGCGTTTTCGGGCTCCATGTTCGGTCTGGCGGGCGCGCTGGTGCTGGGTTTTCTGGACCTGACCGCCGGGCAGGCCCAGACCCGCTTTTTCAACGAACTGGAGGAATGGCTGGCCAGCATCACCCGGCTTTCGGCCAGCGGGCTTCAGGTTGGCGGCACCGACGCCAGCGTTCCGGCCTATGTGCAGGCGTTGCTGGAACAGACCGCCGAGAACATGGAAAAGCTCCAGATCCTTCTTGGCCGCAGCGAGGAAATCCGCGCACAGGAACAGCGCCTGCTGACCGCGCTGAACGACCGCCTGGCCAGATGGCCGACAGCCGTGGCGATGACCATCTGCAGGGGATCGAATCCCTGCTGGCGCGTCTGGTGCAGGAATCCGCCGCCGGTCGGGAACAGATGGCGACCGATATCCGCAGCGACCTGCGCCTGCTTGCGCGCACCATTGCCGCGAGCGCCCCCGGAACGAACCATTCCGCCCCCTGATCCGTATATAAGGTTCACCCCATGGCGCGCCGCTCCCGTCGCTCGATCCGTTCCGAACTGAATGCCTGGCCCGGCTATGTCGATGCGCTGTCCACGCTGCTGATGGTCATCATCTTCGTGCTGCTTGTTTTCGTGCTGGGGCAGGCTTTCCTGTCCGTGGCGCTGAACAAGCGCCAGCAGGCGCTGACCCAGCTTGAGCATGAGGTGGTCAGGCTGGGCCAGATGCTCTCGCTGGAGCGCAGCCATACCAGCGCGCTGCAGCATGAAGTCGCGACCCTGCACAAGGCGCATGAGGCGGATGTGGCCACGGCGACATCCCTGACCGCGCAGCTTAACCAGCAGACCACCGAGCGCGACAGCGCGCAGGCCCATGCCACCGCGCTGGACGAGCAGGTGGCCCAGCTCCGCCAGCAGCTCAGCGCCATTGCGGGCGCGCTGGAAATTACGGAAAACGAGGTGCATGACCGCGACCGGAAGATTGACGATCTCGGCCTCCAGCTCAACGTGGCGCTGGCTGAAAAGGTGGAGCAGCTGCAGCATTACCGCTCCGAATTCTTCGGGCGGCTGCGCGACGTGATGCAGAACCACAAGGGGGTGCAGATTGTCGGTGACCGCTTCGTATTCCAGAGCGAGGTGCTGTTCCCCCCCGGCGGGGCCGAACTCTCACCCGAAGGCATAAAGGAAATCGGCATCCTCGCAGGCACGCTGAAGCAGGTCGCCCAGCAGATTCCATCCGATGTGCCGTGGATCCTGCGCGTGGATGGACATGCCGACCGCCAGCCGATCCATTCCGCCTTTCCCAGTAACTGGGAACTGTCCTCCGCCCGCGCCATTACCGTGGTCAAGCTGCTGATTTCCGACGGGATCAGCCCGCGCCATCTCGCCGCGACCGGCTTTTCCGATTACCAGCCGCTCGACCCCGGCACCACGCCCGAAGCCTTTGCGCGTAACCGGCGCATCGAATTCCGCCTGACCGACCGCTAAAAATCTGTTTGAAAACAATACAAGTTTTTGGGTACCGCCTTTTTGAACAAGGGCGGCGTTCCCTGAAGCTTCCCCATGATTACAGGGCATTTCGTGGGCTGGCTTTTCAAACAGCCTTTAGGCCCAGCCTGCCCCGCCCGCAATCCTGCTGGCGGGGGAAAGGCTCACCACCAAGGGTCTGGATGCGGGAAAAAATCCGCGCATCATAAGGAAGTTTTTCAGAAAGCTTTCCGCATCCCCACCGTGGGGACAACACTCAGGTCGGCTGGCCAAAGGCCTTGAGGCGCAGGCGCTCTGTTTCATGCGCGGCATCGGGCGTTGTCGGGTCAAGTTGCAGCACATGCTGCCATGCCTTCCACGCCGCCTGCCAGTCACCGCGCACGCCCTCGACATTGACAAGGATTTTCCACGCGGTGAGATCACGCCCGTCATGATGCAGCGCCACACCCAGATCAGCCACCGCGCCATCGGGGTTGGCGGCGGCCAGTCTTGCCTGCGCGCGGTTGCGCCACAGCACTTCCATATCGGGCTGGAGCAGCAGCGCGTCATCCATGTCCTGCACGGCGTCCAGCGGGCGCTGGGCGTCCAGGTCATCCTGCGCGCGGCGTAACAGCAGGCTGGTGGTGGGGGCCAGATCCTTCATGCGCAACTGTTCGATCCGGCCCATCAGGTCATGCGCGCCGTTTACGGTGGCGGCATGGGACAGTTCGGTTTCCAGTTCCGCAATCGTGGGCGCGGCCGCGTCCCGGCGTCCGGCATGGGGGGAGCCGCCCGCTGGCGGCCCCGCATGCTGATCCACCCCATGGTGATCGGGGGCCTGCGCCCGTGCCGGTGGCGTAATGACCAGAGCCGTGATAACAGACAGGGGTACGCACGAAAAGCCACGGACGCAGGTTATGAAAAACCTGCCTGCGCGGCTTCGCGGCTGTTCAGGAAAAACGCTGACGGTCAAGGCCGTCCGGCAATCAGCTGACGGGCCTTCATGCGCGGGTTCTTCTTGTTGATGACATAGACCTTGCCCCGACGACGGACCACGCGGCAGTCCTTGTCGCGAACCTTGGCCGATTTCAGGCTGTTTCTGATTTTCATGATCCGACCCTCGACTAGCGGCGGAATACCGCCAAAGAGGCGCCCGAATACCCTTCCCTGCGCCATGAGTCAACTCCATGGCCGGATTCTGGGGCCATTTAGGCCACGGAATTCCCCTGCGCCACGGTCGGGGGCATGAAAAACGGGGCAAGGGCGTGGAAATCTGCCATGCGCGGTGAACGTGGCCGCCAGGCCAGCCCGATGGTGCGCCAGGCCTGCGCCCCGCCCACGGGGCGCGCCACCACGCGCTGCCCGTCCAGCAGCGGGGAATCGACCGCCAGTTGCGGCAGCAGGGCAAGCCCCATGCCTGCGGCCACCATCTCCACCATGGTGTAGAGGGAGGTCACGGCGCAGATGGCCCCGTCATGCGGCTGGGTCCATCCATGCACCTGCCGGCATAGGGCCAGCGTCTGGTCACGCAGGCAGTGGCCATCTTCCAGCATGATCATGCGTTCATGCACGAAACGGCGGACAGGCACTTCGGCAGGGCCGCCAGCGGGTGGTCACGCGGCATGACCAGCACCAGAGGATCGCGCCACAGGGGCAGCGTCTCGCTCTCCGCGCAGTCGCACGGCATGGCCAGCAGCACGAGGTCAAGCCTGCCCAGCGCCAGCTTTTCCAATAGGTTCCGGGTCACGTCCTCATTGAGCGACAGGCGCAGGCGCGGATAGGCCTGTGGCAGCCGCCGCACCAGCGATGGCATGACAAACGGCCCGATGGTGGGAATGACGCCAAGACGCAGCAGGCCACTCATCGGTTCATGCGCGGCCACGGCCATATCCACCACGCCCTGCAATGCATCCAGCGCGATCCGCGCCTGCGCCAGCACCTGCGCGCCCAGCGGGGTGAACACGACCTGCTTGCCCACGTCACGGTCCAGCAGTTTCACGCCCATCTGGCGCTCAAGCGCCAGTATCCCGGCGGAAAGCGTGGACTGGGTCACGGCACAGGCCCGCGCCGCGCGCCCGAAGTGGCGCAGTTCGGCCAGGGTGACGAGATAGCGGAGCTGTTGGGCGGAGGGCATCGGAATCATCGTCATATCCGATCAGGAACAGATGAATTATTTATCCACATGACAGCGCTGCCGCCACCTGTGGGCGGGTGGAAATTTTTCCTTCCCCGAAGGCCCATCCACCCAAAAACATGCCGAACCGCCCCGTCATGACGTTTTTTTTCGCCTGCCCTGTTGCCATGACGGAAGCAGCCTGTTATTTGCCCTTTCACCGAACGGTTGCAGCCCCACGGGGCGGCAGCGGATGCGGGTGTAGCTCAGTTGGTTAGAGCGCCGGCCTGTCACGCCGGAGGTCGCGGGTTCGAGCCCCGTCACTCGCGCCATTTTACGGTGCCTTTCCCCTACATATCCATTCCGTGCCGTGCAGAAGTCGTGATGGCTCCGTGCGGTCCATGCATGCCTGCACGCATTGCGTCATCCGGGCCATGAGATCAGTCTGTATGACTATTCCCGGTGAACGGATACCAAGAATGACTGATCTCTTTACCCCCTATACGCTCAAGGGCGAGACCCTGCGCAACCGCATCGCGGTTTCCCCCATGTGTCAGTACATGGCGGTCGATGGCATGGTAAATGACTGGCACGCCGTCCATTACCCCACCCTTGCCCGTGGTGGCGCCGGGCTGGTGGTGGTCGAGGCCACGGCCGTCTCGCCCGAGGGGCGGATCACGCCGGGCTGTCTGGGCCTGTGGAACGATGCGCAGGCCGAAGCCTTCCGCCCGCTG
>NZ_BAIO01000165.1 GCF_000613305.1 Komagataeibacter kakiaceti JCM 25156 | reverse complement strand
CTCGCCTTTCAGCCCCCGGTTGAACTGCCGGGCGTGAACAACGCCAACTTCCTGCGCACCGCGGTCAACGCCGTGCGGCGCGCGCGCGGGCAGGAAGAACTGGACGCCGTGGCCTTCCTTAAGGCCGTGCGCAAGGAAACCAAACATCTTTCCATGTCGGACGAGATGCTCAAGCGCAATGTGAATGTCGGCTTCTCCGGTGGTGAGAAGAAGCGCAACGAAGTGCTGCAGATGCGCATGCTCCAGCCGTCCTTCGCCATTCTGGACGAGACGGATAGCGGGCTGGACATCGACGCGCTGCGCATCGTGGCCGAAGGCGTCAATTCCCTGCGCGGGCCGGATTTCTCGGCGCTGGTCATCACGCATCACCAGCGCCTGCTGGACTATATCGTGCCCGACCGCATTCATGTCATGGCGAAGGGGCGGATCATCCACAGCGGCGGCCCCGAACTGGCCAAGCAGCTTGAAGCGCAGGGTTACGCGCGCTTCCTGGCGGAAGCCGCGTGAACGCGCTGACACCGGTCGGGATCAACGCCAGCGCCTTTCTCGACCGGGGTGATGCGGAAACTGGCGCGGACCAGCGCAGGGCCGCTGACTTCCTGCGCAGGGTCGGCCTGCCGCGCGCCGGGGTGGAAGCGTGGAAATACACCACCCTGCGCATGCTGGCCGACGTACCCTTCGCCGCCGCTCCGTCTGATGTGGACGGGGGCAGGGTCGATACGCTTCTGGCCGAGGTCGAGACCATTTCCGGTCTGGGCGCGGGGGCGAACCGGGCCGTGTTCGTCAATGGCCATTTCGACGCCAGCCGTTCCCGCCTGCCCGCGGGTGTAAGGGTTTCGCCCTTTGCCAGCGGGGAAGGAAATGACGGGATCGACCCGGCAGGTGATGTCACGACCGCGCTGAACACCCTCATGGCGCGCGACGGACTGGAACTGGTCGTGCCCGAAGGGGTGGACGCCGGTTGCCTGCTGCTGGTCGGCATCGGGCTTACGGCGGATGACGCGCCGGTCTCGTTTCATCCGCGCCATCGTATCGTGGTGGAAAAGGGTGGCAGGCTGGCGGTGCTGGATGCCGCTGTCGGGCAGGGGTATTACCTGCATAACCCGCTATATGACATTGCGGTGGCCGATAATGGCTACCTGTCCCATGCCCGCATTCAGGCGGAGAGCGGACTGGCGGTGCATCTCGCCGTAAGTCACGTCACCGTCGCGGCGGAGGGCGTGTATGACAGCTTCACGCTCACGCTGGGGGGCAACCTGTCGCGGCACGAAGTGCATGCGGGCCTGTCGCGGCCGGGCGCGCAGGTGCATGTCAATGGCGCGCAGCTTCTGGCGGGGCGCCAGCATGGGGATCTGACCAGCGTGATCACCCACGCCGCACCCGGTTGCGTTTCGCGCCAGACGGTCAAGAACGTGCTGTCAGATCAGGCGCACGGGGTGTTTCAGGGCAAGATCCTTGTGGAACGGATCGCCAGAAGACCGATGGCTACCAGATGAACCAGGCGCTCCTGCTGTCGGACGGCGCGGAAATCGACGCCAAGCCCGAGCTTGAAATCTACGCCGATGACGTGAAGTGCAGCCACGGCGCCACCGTGGGCGCGCTGGACGATGACCAGCTTTTCTACCTGCGCAGCCGTGGCATTCCGGGTGATGTCGCGCGCTCCATGCTGATCCGTGCGTTCCTGCATGATGTGGTGGACAAGATTGATGACCAGCGGCTGAAGGACAGCCTCAACCTTGCGGTGGAAGCATGGTGGAAGCGGGAGGCGGCATGATGGATCAGATCGTGACACAGGCCGCCGACGCCGCCGGAATCCTCCGGCATGTCCGGGCGGATTTCCCCATCCTCTCACAGAAGGTGCATGGCCGGGATCTGGTGTTTCTGGACAGCGCGGCCTCCGCGCAGAAACCCCGGCAGGTCATTGACTGCATGGCCGACACCATGCGCACCCAGTACGCCAACATCCACCGTGGCCTGTACTGGATGAGCGAACGCACGACCGAGGCGTATGAGGGCGTGCGCGATCAGGTCGCGGGTTTTCTGGGCGCGGCGGCGCGCGAGGAAATCATTTTCACCCGCAACAGCACCGAAGCATCAATCTTGTCGCGCATTCCTATGGCGGGCTGCTCCGGCCGGGACAGGTGGTGCTGATCTCGGAAATGGAGCATCACGCCAACATCGTGCCCTGGCAGATGCTGCGTGATCGCACAGGCATCGAACTGCGCGTGACCCCCGTTACCGATGATGGCGCGCTGGACATGGAAGCCCTAGGGCGCAACCTGTCCGATGGCAAGGTGGCGCTGGTCGCGATCACGCATATGTCCAACGTGCTGGGCACGATCACGGATGCACGCGCCATTGCCGACATGGCGCATGCCGCCGGGGCAAAGGTGCTGTTCGATGGCAGCCAGCTTGCCGTCCACCGCCGGGTGAACGTGCGCGAACTGGATGCGGATTTCTATGTGCTGACCGGCCACAAGCTGTATGGCCCGACCGGCATCGGCGTGCTGTGGGCGCGGCGCGAAATACTGGACGAAATGCCGCCCTTCCTTGGCGGCGGGGATATGATTTCCACCGTATCCTTCGCGCGGTCGACATGGGCCCCCGTGCCGCACAAATTCGAGGCCGGAACCCCCGCCATTATCGAGACGATCGGGCTGGGCGCGGCCATCAGCTATATCGAGTCCATCGGCTTCGACCGGATCGGCGCGCATGAGGAAGCCCTGACCGCCCACGCGCTCAATGCATTGGGTCAGGTGAGCGGACTGAAAGTGATCGGAACCGCGCCGGAACGCGGCGGGGTTATTTCGTTTACCATGGCGGATGTGCATCCGCATGACATCGCGACCCTGCTGGACCGCAATGGAATCGCGGTGCGGGCGGGGCATCACTGCGCCGAGCCGCTCATGCGCAGGCTGGGGGTCTCGGCCACCGCGCGGGCCAGCTTTGGCATCTACACCACGCCAGAGGAAATAGACATGCTAGCCGCGACACTGGTGCAGATACGCGGTTTTTTTGTCTGACGGTGTGATGGCGCAGGATGATCTGTACCGCACCGTTGTACTGCAACGGGCCAAAGTCCCCCATTACGCGGGCCCGCTGGCGGAAGCGAATATGCAGGGGCAGGGGACGAATCCGTTATGCGGGGATCGGGTTCACCTCCATGCGGTGGTGGATGCGCAGGGACGTATCGACCGGATACGGCATGAAACCCGCGGCTGCGCCATCTGCGCCGCCTCCGCCGATCTGATGGCGGAAGGGGTGACGGGGCAGGAACCGGCACGGATCAGGCAGATCCACGCCGATCTCGCCACGGCGGTGGAAACGGGCAGGGCCCCGGAGGGGCTGGGCGAACTTTCGGCTTTCGCCCCCCTGCACCGGCATCGCTCCCGTATCCGCTGTGCCATGCTGCCGTGGACGGCACTGATTGAGATGCTCAATGATGACAGAGACAGGTGAAAGCCTCATGGACGAGAAAAATCAGGTAGAGCCCGCCATCGGCGTGGCACAGGGAGCCGGAGCTTTCTCCCTTGAGGCCGAGGGCGCGCCCGTGGCCCGGAGCGAACCCGTATCGACCTGGACACCCGATGGCGAAAAACCGGCGGAAAGCAGCACGAAAGGTGGCGCACCGGATGAAGAGGCCGTCATCGAGGCGATCGCGACCGTGTATGACCCCGAAATCCCGGTCAACATTTATGAACTCGGCCTGATCTACGCCATCGACCTGCATGATGATGGCACGGTCAAGGTTGAAATGACCCTTACGGCCCCCAACTGCCCCAGCGCGCAGGAACTGCCCCTGCAGGTGAAGGAAGCCGTGGAAAAAATCGGGACGGTCACCAGCGCGACGGTCGAGATCGTGTGGGAGCCGCCATGGGATATGTCGCGCATGAGCGAAGATGCGCGCCTCGCCCTGAACATGTTCTGAACCCAGCAAGGGGAACGTGCCATGACCGAACAGAATACCCTGACCACCAAGACCCCGACCCGCCGCGCGCTGCCGCCGCTCCTGTCCCTGACCGAGCGTGCGGCGCAGCGGCTGGAGACCCTGTACCGGACCAACCATGCGGGGCACCTGCTGCGCATTGGTGTCTCGACCAAGGGCTGCTCGGGCAACGCCTATGACATGACGTTTGTCGAACAGTCCGGCCCCGGTGATGAAGTGGTGACGGACAAGGGGGTCACCCTGCTGGTTGACCGCAAGGCGACCCTGTTCCTGATCGGCTCGGTCATGGATTATGAGGTCAAGGAGCTTGAAGCGGGCTTCACCTTCACCAACCCCAATGAAAAGGGCCGCTGCGGCTGTGGCGAGAGCTTCCACGTCTGAGCATGGAAGCGCCCCGGCGCGGGTCTAGCGCCGTCTGGGCCGTGTCGTGCCGGGCAGGGTCAGCACGCAGACCGACTCTACCTCCGCCGACCACAGGAACTGGTCGACGACCGTCAGGCTTTCCAGCCGGTAGCCTGCCTGCTGGAGCGGGGCAAGATCGCGCTGGAGCGCGATGGGATTACAACTGACATAAATGACATGCCGGGGCTTTCCCGCCACGATCTGCGCCATCTGCGCTCCCGCCCCGGCATGGGGGCGGGTCCAGCACGACCGTG
>NZ_BAIO01000166.1 GCF_000613305.1 Komagataeibacter kakiaceti JCM 25156 | reverse complement strand
TTGCTTCTCAGCTTGCAGCAATCACAAGTTGAGAGCAAAGCGGGATTAAGAGGTTGTTTTAATGAACTTTTTTCTGCCCATGCATGAACTCTTACTGAAAATAAATTGCCCCTGCCCTCATAAAACGTAGAATTTATGCATTCAAAGCCACGTCAGCTTCCGCCTTCATTCATGACACCCGCAGTTACCCAGGCATTTACCTGAAGCAGACATGTCTGCCTTACAGACACGGATAATTCGCCTGCGGGCTGACATTCTGGACTTCATGCGCGATAGTGTAGTCGCGGGGGAGGGGCACCTCCCACCGTTTCAACACGCAGTTTACCATTCAGGAAGGTTCCAAAGCGACAACGTCGGTCTGGTGCCGATGAACCATCACGCCCGACAATACGCTCACGCTAACAAAAAGGATCGCGAGTGTTTCAGGAAAAGCAGGAACCCGATGATCCCATAAGAAACCATACAGCAGAGCGAACAACGTCTCGAATAAAATCATCTGCCAGCCAGTGTCATGGGGAGCAGGCGACTCATCCGGTTCCAGAAGGTATTACCCAAGATCGACGCAAGGATTCCGATGCCGGTTGCAACCGCAATGAAGCGCGCCCATTCATGTATGCCGTGCATGATACCATCGTGATTGCCCGGCACCGTCAGCATGAAGCCGGTCCAGCCAACAGCAGGGTGAGCACGCCGGTTGCGCCGCCCGTCAACAGACTCCAGTCATGGGAAGATATCTGGTGCAGGCGTTCCAGCCACTGTTGATTTAGAACAGCGAAAATAGTCCATGACACCAGAGCCAGAAGGGCGCAGAACCACCCGGTCACTTGTATACCTATAACCCCCGGTGCAGCGTGTTCCAGCCTGCCCCAACTGGCACATGTAATACCTGCCAGGCCGAATACCAGCGTCGGAGCCAGCTTTCGCAACGGCACTGCATTCACGCCCCGGCTGCCTATCACGGTCAGCAACCCCGGCAACAATCCGATGATCAGCGACGTCATGGCAATGCCACCCAGCCGGACCGCATATGATAGCAGGACATAATAGAGGACGTTGCCGAGCAGTCCGAGCCCGATCAATGCCCGCCATTCCCTTCTCCCGATGAGCGGTCCCAGCGTCTTCCAACGGGGTATCAGCATCAGTCCGGAAAAGAGGCCGTAAGCCAGATACCGCCCGGTGGACAGCTGCAGCGGTGTGAAGTCGGCCGCGAGTTCAGGTGCCAGGAAGGCCAATCCCCATAGCGCTCCCGCCGCCATTCCATATGCCAGCCCCATTCCCAGCCTGCCAGGCGTCATCCCGCTATTCCTTTCGGTGTTTGTAGGAAGCATCGTTCATTGATGGCGAATATGAAAGAGGACCACACAGGAGGCCAGGGATTACGGCGGCGCTCGGAATCGCTCATTTATGCTATCCGGAGCAGGGCAAATCAAACGTCCGTTGTCTGTGTGGGAGATAGCGGACAGCCCAAGATCGCCTCTTGTGCCTGCTGGCAAACGGTATGGCCGGCTTTCCGTTGTCGGTTTAAGTTTCGACGTTGTTGCGAACTCATTTCGAACAAAAGCTGCCTGAAGCGGACAGGTGACTTTATCGCAGGTTTAATCCAAACCGGACTGAGCGGTTTCCCCCCTTCCGTGCCTGTCTGTTTAGCGGACATGAAATAGACAAGCAGATTCCGCCTCTTCTCGGACAACAGGACAAATTTTTCGGCTTCTCGAAAGCCGACCCAATCAAATGGAACCAATCAAGTCTTCAGCTTGCAATCGGATTATAATTATTCTTGGGTAAGCGCGAGTTCCACCTGCTTGAGCTCCTCTTTGGTTTCCGCACGCCAACTAGCAACAAGGCAGCGGGGCTCGATAATTGGCGAGCGCAATGGCGCAATGTCTGGCCCGAATCCTCGGGCCACATCATCTGCGACGTTAAGAATACGGTCAGCTAGATCGAAGAGAGTCTCAAAATCTTTATAAGTGGCTCTGTCGTCGGCCGGGTTTCGTTCTAAATCCCTATGAGCAACCTCTTTATCTCGGATGAATTTTAAGCGCTTAATCACCCAGGTTGTGTTCGGTGTCTCCAGTTCACCCTGTAGGGTGGTAAGCTCGTCGAAGCGTGCTTGGATACCATCCATTGTATTCTGTTCATCAGTTTTCAGATAGGACCGATATTTAGCTTCGCTTTTTGCGTCCAGTGGAAGTGCCATTCCGAATTTGGCGGGCGTGGGTCGGCGCTCGCGCACTCGCCAATCCTTTAAATAGGTCTGGACCGTTGGGTCGGCGAGATTTTTACATATCCTTATAAAGGAAAGGGAACGATCTCCCTTGGAGTCCGCCTCAAACATTCGTAGGATTGCAAGCAGCAATGCATCCGTCACTGCCCAACGAAGGGTAAAAAATCCTCCAAGCGCCATCGAATATTGGCCCATACGATCGTGAAGAGCGTCGTCTCGAGCCAAGACGCGCCACAATTCCATATATTTGCGCGCTTGATGGAAGGCGTTGCGGGCTTCTTCGAGGGCATTCTGCGCGCTCTTGAGCTTCAGCGGCCGATCAGCAGGAGCTCCGGGACCGGACAGCGGTATGGCGACCACAGGATCAAGGGGCACGAACGAAACGTCTTCATCCATTACGAGATCTCATAAATCATTCGTTTCTGAGCCTGATTGTAACAGCGTCTCACGTCAATGCAGATAATCGCAAGTGGTTGCGCGGTAGGATACCCCCGATTTGAACCTACCTCCCCTAAATAACTGAAATTAAAAAGTTTCCCGGAATATGCCCTCGGTTTACGCATAGCAAAACCCCGCTAAGCCGTTGACTTAGCGGGGTTTCAGAAACTGCAAGTGGTTGCGGGGCAGGATTGGTTCTCAATTTGCGACAATCGCAAGGTGAGAATAAAGCGGGTTTAGATAATTGTTTTGAAAAGATCTTTTCTGCCCTCGCTTGATCTTTTCATAACCATAGTCCCTTCGATCACCAAAGACGCTTGACGGCGAAGCTGTCAAACAAGGCCTCGTTGGAGATCAGCGTCATACCCTCGGCCTGCGCCTGGGCAATCAGAAAACGGTCAAACGGGTCTTTATGGGCAATGTTCATCTCGCCTGCGATGCGCGCGTGAGTAACGCTGATTGGCAGTTCAACGAACCCCTGCCCGGCAACAATAGCCTCAAAGTCCTGCGCCAGCAGCGCCGCCCCCGACAGTTTGCCGATGCGGAACTTGGTTGCGACCTCCATGGCCGAAGCCGCGCTCACGGCAATGACATTGGCTTCATCCGCTATGGCCTCCTGGGCGCGGTGACTCAGGTGCTCATCGCCCGCCAGCCACCAGATCAGCGCGTGCGTATCAAGCAGTAGCCTCAAGCGAGATTCCACCCGTCCAGTTCATCCTCGGGCAGCGCCTCATTGAAGGTCTTATCCAAGGTGATCTTGCCTTTGAGCGCCCCAAACACGCGACGACCCTGCGGTTCCACCGGCACAAGACGCACCACTGGTACGGAACCACGCGCGATCACCACCTCACCGCCCGCAAGTGCGTCGGCGATCAGACGGGACAGATTGGTCTTGGCATCGTGAACCGAAAACTGAGCCATGAGGCATCTCCTTAGCTAACCAATATAGCTAACCACCTTTCCTTTGGCAAGAGCGGCCTTCCATTCCAGCCGTGTGACTGCCCGAGTTTGCCCCATAGGGAACGGCACTCCAGGCAAAGGCGATTGGCAGAAAGCGAACATATAAATAGTCTGAACCCGATGATATTACCGTGGTTTCACTGTCACCAGTTGATACTGTGGCCAGGTTGTAAAAGTGAGAGTGGTCTGATCAAAGTCAACGGGGCCATCAATGGGATGATGAAACTTGCGGGGACCGCCCTCCCGCAGCAACACGCTCTGATTTTGCCATAGCCGCTCAAAATCGGGGCTTTGGGATCGAAGTTCCTGCACCAGTGCGTCCACCTGCTGTTTATCACCACGAATGCTGACAGCCCGGAATTCCGCCAGTACCCGTCGCGCACTGCTTTCCCAATTATCGAGGAACGTGCGGGCGTCCGGAGCAAGAAAGACGTAGCGCAGCAGATTGCGTTCTTTACCGTTCAGCCAACCGGCAAAAAGATGTCGGGCCGCGTCATTGGCGGCGCGTGCATTCCACAGGGGATCGAGCACATAGCAAGGCACTGCCATCTGCTCGGGAAAGATCCGGACCTCATCGGGAAGGCCTGCTGCCATAGAAGACCGCGACGCATTGGGGTCTTTCATCTGCGCGAGTTCGAACAGGTACAGGCGTTCAGCGGAGGAAAGATGCAGGGCCGTGGCAATGCGTGCCAGCGTCGCCACCGAACAGGAGACATCCCGGCCCTGTTCGAGCCACGTATACCAAGTCGTACTGATGCCGCAGATCTGGGCGGCCTCTTCCCGCCGCAACCCTTTTGCCCGGCGGCGTCCTGGTAACGGGTGCAGACCAACATCCCCCGGTGAAAGGGTATCACGACGCGCACGAAGGAACGTCCCAAGGGCGCGG
>NZ_BAIO01000167.1 GCF_000613305.1 Komagataeibacter kakiaceti JCM 25156 | reverse complement strand
GCGCGCGCCAAGCATGACATTATCGGCGATGCTGGCCCATGGCAGCAGCAGATCCTGCTGCCCCATCCATGCAATGCGTCCCGCCAGCGGCAGCCCGTCATCCGCGATGATACGCCCCTGCCCGGGGGCCACCAGCCCGCCCAGCATGCGCAGCAGGGAGGTCTTGCCCACCCCGCTCGCGCCAAGCAGGACGGTCATGATCCCGCCACCAATCCGCAGGTCCAGATCCCGGAACAGGGGTGCCCCCCCGAAATCCAGCCCGACGCCTTCAAGATGGATGGCGGGTGCCGCCTGCATCATTTCCTGCGGGTGGGATAGGGAATGCCCAGCGCATCGCGCGCGCGCGTGGCCAGGCGGTCCACGCGTTCGTTGTTCTCATCGCCCGAATGGCCGCGCACCCATTCCCACTCGATCTCGTGCTTCGCGCTCACATCCAGCAGGCGACGCCACAGATCCATGTTCGCCACCGGGTCGCCCGAGGCATTGCGCCAGTTGCGCCTGACCCAGCCCGTGCTCCAGCGCATGATGCCGTTACGTACATATTCGCTGTCGGTATGCAGCACCACGCGGCAGGGACGCGTGAGGGCTTCCAGCGCCTCGGCGGCGGCGGTGAGTTCCATGCGGTTGTTGGTGGTTTCCGCCTCGCCGCCGGAAAGTTCACGCTCCTGCCCGCGACAGCACAGCAGCGCCCCCCACCCACCGGGGCCGGGATTGGGCTTGCAGCCGCCATCGGTCCAGATCTCGACCACATCGCTCGTCGCGGCAGGGGTGTCCACCGTGGTTGCATCCTCACTCATGGCAGAAACCTCTCGCCCATGCGCGCGGCGCAGAATTCCATCCGCGCCAGATAGTCCAGCGGATCCTTGCGCGTGACCAGCGCATCGGGCGGGGTGTTGATCCAGTCGTACAGCCGCGTCAGCGTAAAACGCAGGGCCGCGCCGGTGGCGAGCGTGGCCAGGGCCGCCTCTTCCGCCTCTTCCAGCGGGCGGACGCCATTATACCCCGCCACCATGGCCTGCGCGCGCGCGGGCACGAAACGTCGCGCCTCATCAAAGCACCAGGCATTGATGCCAATGGCCAGGTCATAGGCGTACCAGTCGGTACAGGCGAAGTAGAAGTCGATCAGGCCCGACAGCCTGCCATCACGGAAAAACACGTTATCGGGGAACAGGTCGGCATGGATCTGCCCGCGCGGCAGGGAGGGATTGTTCCCCGTGCCCGGCCATGCGGGCAGGACGCGCGCCAGCACATCGCCAATCTCACGCACCAGACCGGGGCGCACTTCATCCCCCCGCGCACGGCAGGCTTCCAGCAGTCCGGTCCATGACTGCGGCCCCATGGAATTGGGGCGTTCGGCCACGTAACCTTCCCCCAGCAGGTGCAGGCGCGCCATGGCCGCCCCCACCTGCGCGCACATGTCCACATCCACCCGCCGCGACCATGCGCCAGGCAGGAAGGTGGTAATCGCCGCGGGACGACCCGACAGCATGCGCAGGGTCCGCCCCTGCCTGTCCGCCACCGGCAGCGGGCACGACAGCCCGTGCTGGGCCAGATACTGCATGAGCCCGAGGAACCACGGCAGTTCATCGGGGTTCACGCGCCGTTCGTACAGCGTCAGGATAAAGGTGGCCTGGGTGGTCTTCAGCAGGAAATTGCTGTTTTCCACCCCTTCCGCAATGCCCTGGCAGGCGACGGGCCTGCCGATGTCATAGCCTTCCAGAAACGCAGCCAGCGCATCTTCCGGCACTTCGGTATAGACTGCCATGCCCTGATACGGTTCAGCCCAGCGGCGCCGGCAGGCGGAAGGCCACGTTTTCTTCCTTCACGGTGATTTCCTCGATCTCAAGCGTGAAACGCTTGGCGAGGGCGGCCACCATTTCCTGCACCAGCGATTCCGGCGCGGACGCCCCGGCGGTGATGCCCAGCGTGCCCACCCCGTCCAGCGCCGACCAGTCCAGCGCGTTGAGCCGGGGCACCAGCAGGGCGCGCGGCGCTCCGCTGCGCTCGGCCACTTCGCGCAGGCGCTGCGAGTTGGAGGAGTTGGGCGAACCGATCACGATCACCAGATCACAGCCGGGGGCAATGGCCTTGACCGCTTCCTGCCGGTTGGTCGTGGCGTAGCAGATGTCCTCCCGCCGTGGCCCCTCGATCTGGGGGAAGCGGTCGCGCAGGATATCGACGATCTCGGCCGTATCATCGACCGAAAGCGTCGTCTGGGTAATGAAGGCGAGCCGCGTGGGGTCGGCGGGCTGCACCGTGCGGGCTTCCTCCGCATCGTTGATGAGCGTGACGGCGCCCGCGGGAAGCTGGCCCATCGTGCCCACCACCTCCGGATGGCCCGCATGGCCGATCATCAGGATATGGCGGCTTTCCGGCCCGCCATCGGCAAAGTGGCGTTCGGCCTCGCGGTGCACCTTCGACACCAGCGGGCAGGTCGCGTCCAGATAGAGCAGGTTGCGGCGCTCGGCCTCCGCCGGGACGGTCTTGGGCACGCCATGGGCGGAAAAGACGACATGGCCGTCGGCTGGCACTTCATCGAGTTCCTCGACAAAGATCGCGCCCTGCGCCTCAAGCGCCTCGACCACGGTACGGTTGTGGACGATTTCGTGGCGGACATAGACCGGCGCGCCGTAGCGGCGGATCGCTTCCTCCACCACGCGGATGGCGCGATCGACACCGGCGCAGAATCCGCGCGGGCCGGCGAGAAGTACTTTCAGGACACGGGGCGGTGCCTCGGCGGGGGCAATGTTATCGGGTGTATGAATCATCTGGTCGGGCATGGTGTTCCCCAAACGTCCGGCGAGCGGTATAGGATACGGACCGCGATCTGCTAGAGTTCCGGCGCCGGTATCCCGTGCGATGGTCCGGCCCTACGCAAACCGTGGCAATGACGCAAGCCATTTTCCCGTTGACCCTAACGTATTCTGCCATGCCTGTCCTCCCCCGTTACCCGGCCACCTGCCTGTCGCCCCCCGCCGCATCTGGCCCGGCGGGATTCTGTCCACCCCTGAACGACCCGGAATAGCCGCATGAGTCCTGCCCTACCGCTGGCGCGCCTGCGCCGCATGGCCCTGAAATTCTGCATGGTGCCCACACTCGCCGTGGTTGGCGGGTGTTCCGGCGCAACCGATTCGATTGATTTCGCGCCAGCCTGCCCCGTTGTGGAAATTCCCAGCGAGGCGGCCGATTACTACCAGTATTCCGGCAGTGACCATGACATCACCCACCTGATCGCGCGCGCCAGCCTGACGCGCGTGGTCGGCTCGTGCGAGGCCGGGTCGCAACGTAACGTGATAACGGGGCTGAAAATCGGCCTGCATGTGGAACGCGGGCCTGCCTCGCACGTCAATTTCGTCAATATTCCGTATTTCGTGGCGGTCGTGTTCAACGGGGACATCAAGAGCAAGAAGGAATTCGTGGCCCATGTCTCCTTCGAGGACGGGCGGATGCAGGATCTGACCCATACCGGCAACATTCCCATCGCCCTGCCCGTCTCGCGCCGCGTGCATAGCGACCAGTACCATATCGAGATCGGCTTCCAGTTGACCAAGGCGCAGCTTGACTTCAACCGCGCCCATCTGGTCATGCCCACCTTCCACAAGATGTAGGGCGCGCTGTTGGCCCCGCACCCGCCCCCCCGGGAACTGACATGGCGCGGCGTGGTGATCGGCGCGCTGATCACGGTGGTCTTCACCGCGTCCAATGTCTATCTGGGTCTGCGGATCGGGCTGACGGTCGCCACATCCATCCCCGCCGCCGTCATTTCCATGGCCGTGCTGCGGCTGCTGGGCGGCGGCACGATACTGGAAAACAACCTGATCCAGACGCAGGCCTCGGCCGCGGGCACGCTAGCCTGCGTGTTCGCCAGCCTGCCCGCGCTGGTCATGGCCGGGGTCTGGCGGCACTTCCCCTATATGCAGACGGCGGTCCTGACCGCGGCGGGCGGCATGACCGGCGTCCTGTTCACCATCCCGCTGCGCCGGGTCATGCTGGATGATCCGGCCCTTCCGTTTCCCGAAGGTGGCGGCGGCGGAAATCCTGCGCGCGGGGGCGAACCGGGAAAATCCGGGCGGTGTCCGCGCCCTGCTCCATGGGGGCGCTCTCGCCGCGCTCCTGACCTTCGCCGCCGCCGGACTGCGCGTGCTGGGGGATGGCATCAGCGCCACCGTGACATGGGGACTGTCCGCCTTCCGGCTGTCGCTCGGGTTTTCACCCGCGCTGCTGGGGGCGGGGTACCTGGTTGGCCTGCCTGGCGGAATCGCCATGGTCGTGGGGGCCGTACTGACATGGGAAGTGGCGGTTCCCGTCATGGCGCAGTTCCTGCCGCACCCCGCCGGGATGGATGCGGGGGATTTCGCCACCCAGATATGGAAGGACAAGGCCCGCTTCATCGGCGCGGGGCTGATCGGGGTCGCGGCGATCTGGACCGTGCTGCGCATGGGCCGCCCCCTGCTGTACAGCGTGCGCGCCTGCTGG
>NZ_BAIO01000168.1 GCF_000613305.1 Komagataeibacter kakiaceti JCM 25156 | reverse complement strand
GGCGGAAGAAGCGGAATGTGCCGCGGGTGACGCGCCGCGACGGCGGGGAGTGCGCATGTTCATGGTCGTTTCTTAAGCCCAACTCCGGCCCGCGTCATTCCCCCAAATGCGGGGGATGAAGTTTTTCATGCCACCCCTTGACTCCCCCCACCATAACCCTTAATTACCGCGCCAACCCGGAGGGATGCCCGAGTGGCTAAAGGGGGCGGACTGTAAATCCGCTGGTGTACGCCTACGTTGGTTCGAATCCAACTCCCTCCACCATTTCCCCTGAATTGCGATGACGGCCGGGAAACCTGCATGACAGGTCTCATCCCAGATGACATTCCGCAAATCATGATAAAACTTCAGGAAACGCCGCCTTAAAAAAGACGACACCTGAAATATTTTATTGTTCTTCATCAATAACTTACATTCAACCCGGCTTCATGGCGTTAACCGCGCGGTAGCACTCCGGCTGTAGGCTGGATCGCACATTGTGGGGAAAGGAGTTACAGGCGCTTTTGTATCGCCCTGCTCCTCTCCCATTCAATTCCCGAATAACCGCACGGGTCCGACACTGGTACATTGCATAACAAACAAATACAGATCAGGTCGTATTTTATGATTTCGCCTGAATCAAAACCAGTATTGACGTTTTCATAACCTTCGGGGCTATTCCCGCCCATGCCGGACGACATTCAAAATCATGTGAAGCCATCCGGACGTTTCCTGAATATTATGGAAACATCCCCTCTCTCGCACGCTATACTTTACCGGAAATGATCTGACGGAAAGACACCGATGCCGAGATTACGCCATGCCGTGGCCGCCTGCCTGTCCCTTGCCATGACCGCCAGCGTGGCGGGCCATGCCCAGACGGTCGCCTCCGGCCATCGGGACATCCTGCTCCAGACCGATCACGCATGGAATGACATGGCGTACGGAAACTACCCCACCACCCGGCCGGAACTGACCATGATCCGGCTGACCATTCCCGCCCATACCGCCCTGCCATGGCATACCCACCCCGTGCCGAACGCCGGCTATGTGCTGGAAGGCCAGTTGACGATTCATGACCGCGAGACAGGAAAAAGCAGAACCTTTCACCAGGGCGAGGCGTTTGCTGAATCGGTCAATGACACGCATCGCGGTGAATCGGGCGATACCCGGACCGTCGTGCTCCTGACCTATGCCGGAACGCCGGGCACCCCCACCTCCATCCCCGCCAGGGGAGAAAAGCCGGAATACTGACAGCGGACGGGCGGAAAGGCGGGTGCCATTTTGTTGTGCCAATACAACGTGGAAAGCAGCCATCAGGACCAGAGCGGCCCGCTAAACATAAATTTACGCCCCCTGTTGCCTGACAGGCTGTGCCGTTCCACACTGCCGCCCGCGCAATGCAAATGCGGGCTGGCCGCGACTACAGTGTAATGAGACGACACACAGTGAAAGAGACGACAATGTCGGACATCGCACGGATATCTTCCCCTTTTCTGGAGAAGCTGCCGCTTGCCGTCATGATTGCGGATGTGTCCGGCTGTATCGTCTATGGCAACCCGCGCGCGCGCCACATGACCGGGCATGACGCCGCTGAACTGGGGCAGACCCGCCTTGGCCGCCTCTTTCCCGACAGTCCGCCGCCGGTCGATACCGGATGCGGCACAGTGGATGTGAACGCCCCGTATCAGGAACCATCTTGCATTACCGCGCCATCCGCGTGCGGGCCGGGATGCCGCACCATGCTGCGCCGCAGGGACGGGCTGAGCATACCCGTGCGCCTGTGCCGGGAAAGCATAAGCTGGGAGGGCGCGCGCTACGAACTGCTCACGCTACAGGACCGCCGGGAAGAAGAACGCCTGCGTGAGGAAGTCGAGATCAGCAAGCTGATCGTGCACGCGACCGACCGGGGGATCCTGACACTCGACCCGCACTGCCACATCACCCATGCCAACAGGGCCATCACCACGCTGCTGGGGATGGAGCGAACGCCCTGCACGGCGCGGCCTTCGGCACGCTCCTGTCCGGCGGGGAAGGTGATCTCGAAACCCTGCGCCAGTTCCACCATCACCTGTCCCGGCGCACCGGATTCGAACTGGACATACGCACCCGCGCACCCCGTGGCGCGGAACTGCGGCTGCGCTGCGCGGTCACGCCGCATTATGGCCCGGATGGCGCGCTGACGGATATTATCGTTGTCCTGCACGATATTACACAGGAGCGGCAGCTACGCGAATTGCAGCGCGATGTGGTCGAGGCGCTGACGGACCAGTTCCCGCTGGATGAAATGCTGGATTTCATGTGCCGCCGTATCGAACTGATCGCGCCGGACTGCATGGCCGTGGCCATGCTCGGCACCGGCGCATCCTGCGCCCCGGCGGGCACGGCGCCATTCCCATGCCCGTGCTTCAGGCGCTGGAAGGCATGGAGGCCAGCACCGCCGGAGGGGCCTGCGGCACGGCCATCGTCACGGCGGAAGAAGTGGTGGTGCCGGATTTCATGACCGAAACCCGCTGGCCCGCCCTGCGCGATGTCGCCCTCCAGCACGGGCTGGCGGCGGAATGGGCGGTGCCCATCATCCTGCGCAACGGGGATGTCGCGGGGAGTTTCTCGCTATATTTCCGCAAGCCCGGACAGCCGGATGCGTGGCACCGGCGCATTGTCAGCGCCTGCGCGCATCTGGCCATGCTGGCGATCGAGCAGCAGCGCAGCCACGAATCCATCCTGCGCCTGTCCTATACCGACCGCCTGACCAGCCTGCCCAACCGCATGTGGCTCAACCGCCGCATGCAGGAGCTGGACAGCCGCATGGCCGCCAGCCCCATAAGCCTCGTGATCATTGATCTCGACCGCTTCCGCAAGATCGTGGAAGCACTGGGGCAGGGCCGCGCGGACCAGCTGCTTCTGGCGCTCGCGCACCGCCTGCGCGACAGCATCATGGGGCGCGATGTGCTGATCCGCACGGAAGGGGACGAATTCGTCATACTGACGGAGGAAAGCGCCGCCGATGTCACGCTGCTGGCCGAACGGACCATTCACCAGCTTGAGGAACCGTTCACCATTGATGGCGTCCCGGTCAGCGTCTCGGGCAGTATCGGCATCAGCACCCATCATGACGGGCAGGAAGTCGAGGAATCGCTGCGTCAGGCCTATACCGCGCTGGCGCAGGCCAAGAAAGCGGGACGGGGCTGCTACCGCTTCTTCCACCCTTCCATGAACCGGCAGACCAATGACCATGTCATCCTGGCCTCCAACCTGCGCGAGGCGATTGCCGACCGGCGGCTTACCCTTGTCTACCAGCCGCAGGTGAACGTCGCCACGGGCGCGCTGCATGGGGTGGAAGCCCTGTCGCGGTGGACCGATCCGGTGCTGGGCGCGATCCCGCCGGGGCGCTTCATTCCCGTGGCGGAGGAAACCGGGCAGATCCGCGCGCTGGGCGCGTGGTCGCTGCGCGTGGCGTGCGAACAGATGGCCGACTGGATCGCGCGCGGCGTTCCGGTGCCCACCGTATCCGTCAACCTGTCCGCCATCCAGTTTCAGGATCCCGAACTGGTGTCGCAGCTTGCCACGGTCCTGCACCAGACCAACGTGCCGCCGGAACGGCTGATCGTGGAGCTGACCGAAACCACCATGATCGAAAACTTTGACCAGACCATGACCACGGCGGCGGCCATCCGCAACCTGGGCATCGGGCTGTCGATGGATGATTTCGGCACGGGGTATTCCAGCCTCGCCAACCTGGCCAGCCTGCCCCTGAGCGAAGTCAAGATTGACCGTAGCTTCATGAAGGGGTTCGGCAGTACCGGCAACGTAAGGCAGGTCGTGACCGCCATCATCCGCATCGGCCACACGCTGGGCATGACCGTGATTGCCGAAGGGGTGGAAGAACCCGACCAGTGCAACGAACTGCGTGCGATCGGCTGTGACGTGATACAGGGCTATTACTTCGCCCGCCCGATGGACACCACATCACTCGATACATGGATCCGCGAACGCCGGGCCGAACACGCCACCTGCCCCTGACAGGGACATACCACCAGGAAACTGTTCGGAAACACCTGATTTATAAAGACGACAAAGGTTTCCGGGCACCGTCCTTTTTCATACAGGCGGGCGCTCCCTGAAGCCTTCCGAAACAGCTTCACCAAAAACGTCCCTGTGAGTACAGGGCGGTGCCCGGAAACTTTTATTGCCTTCATCCATCGGTTATTTTCAGACACTCCATAACCGGGCGGCAGAGTCATGGCCCGCCCCCATAACAGGTTGGTCATGCCCGCGCACCCCGTCCATATCGCCGTGATCGGCAGCACGAATATCGATTTTGTCGCGCATGTCAGCCACTTCCCCCAGCCCGGTGAAACGCTGCATGTCCACGATTCCACAACGGGGCTGGGGGGCAAGGGCGCCAATCAGGCCATTGCGGTGGCCCGGCTGGGGCAGGCCGTCGAACTGGCAGGCTGGACCGGGCGTGACATGCTGGCCGAGATGGCGC
>NZ_BAIO01000169.1 GCF_000613305.1 Komagataeibacter kakiaceti JCM 25156 | reverse complement strand
CCGCCATCGGCCAGAGCCGGGCGGCGGGCGCGATGGTGAAGCGGAACGGGTCCGTCGGGGTCTGGTCGGTGGTCAGGCGCACGGTGATGTCGAAATGCGTGACCCGTTCGGGAAAGCTGACATGCGCGATGCGGTTGCCGAACCGGTCCGCCCCCCATGTGCGGATATGGGGCGTGGGGGCGATGTCGAGTGTGTGCGAAAGCACGTTGCCGCAGCCTGGCGCCGGGTGCAGCCGGATTGTCTGCGGGCCGAGATGAACGGGCCGGTCGTATCGGTACCGTGTATGATGGACCAGCATGGCATGCGCGTTCATGTACTCACTCTCGGCCTCGGAAAACGGTTTCGCATGCCAGCCATCGTGATCCGGCGATGGTGGGTCTGGACGCGGCTACGGATACCCTACCCACGCTATCAGGATTGGCGAAGGCGGCAATATCGTATTTTTCGGGCATCCGCGCGCGAAAGGTAAATGAATGCATATTCGTTCTTGGCAAGAAGCGATTTTCTTGCTCCGCTGCGGAAAGTGAAATGAACGACAGGTGGGTGGACATGATTCCTTCGCGCCTGACCCACCTCCAGTCAGCGGGGGCAGGGCATGAGTGATATGAAAATGGCGGCACAGGCGGCCGGGCTGTTCGCGACGTATGACATTCCGGATTTCTTCTGTGAACTGCTTAACCGTCGGGACGTGCCGCCCCCCGGCCTGCAACTGGTGCGTGACCGGCTGTCCCGCTTCGGCCTGGCGGAACTGCGCCGCCGCGCCGCCGCGGTGGAGGCCCAGTTCTACCGACTGGGCATTACCTTTACCGTCTATTCCGACCGCGAGGCCATTGATCGCGTCCTGCCGTTCGATGTGATCCCCCGCGTGCTGACGGCCGCTGAATGGGACCATGTGGACCGTGGCGTGCAGCAGCGCGTGCGGGCGATCAACCTGTTCCTGCATGACATCTACCACGACCGCCACATCCTGAACGACAACGTGGTGCCCGCCGGTCTGGTGCTGGGCAACGCCAATTACTGCCAGGCCATGGTCGGGCTGGACGTGCCCGGCGGCGTGTATGTCCATATCAACGGCACCGATCTCGTGCGCGACCGTGACGGGCGTTTTCTGGTGCTGGAGGATAATGCCCGCACCCCTTCGGGCGTGTCCTACGTGCTGGAGGATCGGCAGATGATGCTGCGCCTCATGCCCGATCTGGCTACGGGGCTTGATATTCGCCCGGTGGATGAATACGGCCCGCGCCTGCACCGCGCGCTGGTGGAGGTCGCGCCCGCCGGTGTCATGGATCCGCAGGTGGTCCTGCTCTCCCCCGGCATCTACAACGCCGCCTATTTCGAGCATGTGTTCCTGGCGCGCGAAATGGGCATTCCGCTGGTGGAAGGGCGTGACCTGCTGGTGGAGAACGGGCGTGTCTACATGCGTACGGTGGCCGGCCCCCGCCCGGTCCATTCCATCTACCGTCGCCTCAATGATGATTTCCTTGACCCGCAGGTGTTCAACCCGGACAGCCTGCTTGGCGTGCCCGGTCTGGTGGACGCCTACCGGCGCGGCAACGTGACGCTGGCCAACGCGATCGGAACCGGGGTGGCGGATGACAAGGCGGTCTATGCCTACATGCCGCGCATCATCCGTTACTATCTGGACGAGGAACCGATCCTGACCAACGTGGAAACCCATATCTGCGCCGAGCGCGAGGGGCTGGACTATACCCTGGCCAATCTGGAAAACCTTGTCGTCAAGCCGGTGGGGGAATCCGGCGGGTACGGCCTGCTGATCGGCCCCCATGCGACACGGGCGGAACTGGACGACTTCCGCGCCCGGCTGCGGGCCGATCCGGCCAATTACATAAGCCAGCCGGTCATCAGCCTGTCGGTTTCGCCCACCCTGTGCCCGGCGGGGGTGGAGGCGCGGCATGTCGACCTGCGGCCCTTCGCCGTGACGGGGCACGATACATGGGTGCTGCCCGGCGGCCTGTCGCGCGTGGCGCTGCGCAAGGGGTCGCTGGTGGTCAATTCCTCGCAGGGGGGCGGGTCAAAGGATACATGGGTGCTGGCATCATGACACAGGTTTCGGTCTTTCCCGCTTCGGTCCTGCCGGGGCTGCGCAATCTGCTTTCGCGTTACGCTGAAAACATGATGTGGCTGGCGCGCTACATGGAGCGCATCGAGAACATGGCCCGGCTAATCGAGGTGACGGGATCATCCGTGCGGGCGGGCAGCGTGGATGCGGGATGGGACAGCATCATTCACATCAACGCGGATGAGGCTTTTTTCTTCCGCCACCACAAGGCCGCGACCGAACAGGCGGTCGTGACCTTCTACATCACCGAGGAGGGAAATCCCGACTCCATCCTGTCCCTCGCCCGCTGCGCGCGTGAAAACGCCCGTGTGCTGCGTCCCCTGATCTCGACCGAGATGTGGATGCACCTGAACGTCTTTACCCGCTGGGTCATCGAACTGGGGCCGGGCGATGTCGGCGCGGGCTATCTCTCCCCGCTGTGCACGCGGCTCAAGCAGGACTGCCAGACCCATTTCGGCATTACGGAGGGCACGCTGTACCGCGATCAGGGCTGGCTGTTCTACAGTCTGGGCAAGAACCTGGAACGCGCGGACCAGATCACCCGGCTGATCGACATAAAATACCACACCCTCCTGCCCAGCGGCGCGGGCGTGGGGTCGGATATCGACATGAGCCAGTGGACATCGGTGCTGCGCTCTGCCGCCGCCTATCATGCCTTCCGTCGCGTGCTGCCCGATGGCATGACGCCCGCCAATATCGTGGGGTTCCTGCTCAAGAACAACGGCTTCCCCCGTTCCCTGTCCAACAGCCTGTGCAATGTCTACAGCGCGCTGGGGTCGCTGGCGGGAGAATACCGGCTGCGCCATTGCGGGCCGATTCTCGAACGGGTGGAGGAACTGCGGGTCACGCTGGCCGAGCAGACGGTGGAGGACATCATCCTGCGCGGGCTGCATGAATACATGGACTGGATCCAGCGTGAACTGCGCCAGATCCAGAACGAGATCGCCCAGGCCTTCTGGCCGCCCGTGGTCTCGGTTTCGGCCGCTGATGGCATGGCGCAGATGCAGAACTGAATCCGGGCGCCGCCTTTTTTCAAAAAGGCGGTGTTCCCTGAAGCTGTCTGAAAAAGCTTCAGCGGCAAATTTTCCGTAATTTACAGGATGTTTTTCAGGAGACTGGCTGGGGCGGGAGGGTTCGAACCTCCGCATGGCGGAATCAAAATCCGCTGCCTTACCACTTGGCTACGCCCCAATATGAAAGAACCGCGCAATCTGCCCGATACGCAGTTCTTCTAATGTCTAAATGGCTGTCCCGTAAAGGGGGAACAGCCAGGTTTCATCATTCCGGCAGGGGCTCGAGCGGCAGATCGACCATCGGGTCGGTTTCCATGCCATGGCCCATGGTCCCGGTGGCCTGCGTCTCGGCGGCGGGGGCCAGCCCGGTGAAGCGGGCCGCGCGGTCCAGCGCCTGATCGAGTGCGGCCATGGTAATGCCCATGTCCTGGCTGTCATCACGGTCCCATGTGCGCAGCGTTGCGGTCCATACACCCAGCAGCGCCTGCAGGCGCATCGCCCCGACCAGCCCGCTGGTGTTCATTCCGGCGGCGTCGGCCATCCACTTCATGCTTTCCAGCGTGGCGCCACCCAGCATCACGGCCAGCAGCGGGTCGGTGGGCAGGGCGCGCAGGACGCTGCGCACGCCATCACGGTACTGCTGGAACACGTCCAGACGGCGCATGAGCATGTCGAACAGCTTTTCGCGCACGCTGCCGTCGGAGTCGTCCTCGATCAGCGCCGCCTCATCCGCCAGACGCCCCAGCGTGAGCAGGATGGCGGCCTTGCACGGGAACCGCCTGCGTGCGGTTTCCAGGCTCAACCCGGCATCGCGTGCGGCGTCAACGACCGTTACACGTCGCCATCCGTGCAGGCTGGCGCGTTCCAGCGCGGAACGGAGAAGGGTGGCGTCAAACTGGTCGTTGTCCATGGAATATCTGATCTTCCGGGCTAGGGGTGTCGATGTGGGCCATAGGGCGGCCGCATGGTCATGAAACGGGTTGCGGGCCGGACAGTTCGCGTGAACGCTGTGCCGCGGCCTTCAGCGCGGTGGTGAGGCTGGCGGGCCACGCATCCGGGGCCATCAGCACGTCCAGCGCCTTCTGCGTGGTGCCGCCGGGGCTGGTCACGTTCTGGCGCAGGGTGGCCGAATCGATGCCGCTCCGTACCATGAGCGCACCCGCTCCGGCCACGGTCTGGCGTGCGATCTGGCGCGCAAGGGCGGGGGCAGCCCCCTTCCACGCCCACCTGTTCCATGATCTCGGCCAGCAGGAAGACATAGGCCGGACCGCTGCCGGATATGGCGGTCACCATATCCATCTGATCTTCATGGTCGATCCATGCCACGTCTCCCACCGCGCGCAGCAGC
>NZ_BAIO01000170.1 GCF_000613305.1 Komagataeibacter kakiaceti JCM 25156 | reverse complement strand
GCCGTGCGGCAGGCCGACCGGATCGTCCTGCCGGGACAGGGCGCGTTTGCCGATTGCGCGGCCGGTCTCGACGCCCGGCCGGGCCTGCGCGACGCGATCGTGGACGCGACCGATAACGGGGTGCCTTTCCTTGGCATCTGCGTGGGCATGCAGTTGATGGCCGAACGTGGCCGCGAACATGGCGTGACCCCCGGCTTTGGCTGGATCGCGGGGGAAATACGGCTTATGGACGCACCCGACCTGCGCCTGCCGCAGATGGGGTGGAACCAGCTTGAATTCACGCCCGGCGCGCACCCCCTGACCGAAGGGCTGGATGCGGACGCCCACGGTTATTTCGTCCATTCCTTCGCCCTGGCGCAGTACGATCCGGCCGACATGGTGGCCATGACCGATTACGGCGGACGGGTTCCGGCCATCGTGGCGCGCGGCAACCGGGCGGGCACGCAGTTCCATGTGGAAAAGAGCCAGAAGGTGGGCCTGCGCATCCTGTCCAACTTCCTGCGCTGGACCCCCTCGCCGGATAGCACGCCATGACACGGCGCAACATGTCCCCCGCTGGCGCCACCCATGCCGAACGGCTTCAGCGCATGGACGAGGACGACCTGCACGCCCTGTGCGACGCGACGAACGCCGCCATTCTGGAGGGCGGTGGATTCGGCTGGCTGGCCCCGCCCCCGCGTGAGACGCTGGAGCGCTACTTCCGTGGCGTGCTGCTGGTGCCCGAACGGCAGATGTTCGTGGCCCGGCTGGATGGCATGATCGTGGGCTCCGCCCAGCTTGTCCGCCCCCCGCGCAATAACGAGGCGCAGGCCATGAGCGCCACCCTCATGCATTTCTACATCGCGCCCTATGCGCGGCGGCTGGGGCTGGGCCGCCAGTTGCTGGCCGAGGTGGAAGACTGCGCGCGCAGCATGGGCTACCAGATCATCAACCTCGACGTGCGCGAAACCCAGACCGAGGCCGTGCGGCTGTTCCGCAACTGCGGGTTCCACCACTGGGGCACCCACCCAGCTATGCCCGCACGGACGGGCGGACCGTCCGCGGCCTGTTCTTCACCAAACGCCTGCAGGATGACGAGCGGATCGTACCCGCCCACCCGCAGGATGCCTCAACCCCCATTCCCGCAGCAGGACATGCCCCCGTGACCGGACACAGCCTGACCCTCTATCCCGCCATCGACCTCAAGGACGGCACCTGCGTGCGCCTGCGCCGGGGGGAGATGGATAACGCCACCGTCTATTCCGATGATCCCGGCGCGCAGGCACTGGCATGGATCCATGCCGGCTGCTCGTGGCTGCATGTGGTGGACCTGAACGGCGCCTTCGCCGGGCGTTCGGCCAATACCGAAGCCATCGAGGCCATCATCGCCAATGCCTCAGTCCCGGTGCAGCTTGGCGGTGGCCTGCGTGATCTGGACAGTATCGGCAGATGGCTCAACACCGGGATCAGCCGTGTCATCCTGGGCAGCGTGGCGGTCAAGAACCCCGAACTGGTGCGCGAGGCCTGCCGCCTGTTCCCTGACCGCATCGTAGCGGGCATCGACGCCCGCAGCGGCCAGGTCGCGACCGAGGGCTGGGCCGAAACATCGGAAATGAAGGCGGTGGAGCTGGGCCTGCGCATGCAGGACGCCGGTGTGGCCGCCGTCATCTTCACCGAAATCAGCCGTGACGGCATGCTGACCGGCATCGACATCGAACAGACCGCCGACATGGCCAATGCGCTGTCCATTCCGGTCATCGCCAGCGGGGGAGTTGGCTCCCTGTCGCATCTGGAGGCCCTGCGCGCCGCCACGGCGCATGCGCCGGGCATCGAGGGCGTGATCGTGGGCCGCGCGCTGTATGACGGGCGGATCGACCTGAGCGAAGCCTGCGGGTTCTGGCCTGATGCTGAAGCTGCGCGTCATCCCCTGCCTGGATGTCAAGAACGGCCGTGTGGTCAAGGGCGTCAATTTCGTCTCCCTGCGCGATGCGGGCGACCCGGTGGAACAGGCCGCCGTTTACGACGCGGCGGGGGCCGATGAACTGACGTTCCTGGACATTACGGCCAGCAACGAGAACCGTGACACCATCCTTGATGTCGTCAGCCGCACGGCGGAGCGGATTTTCCTGCCGCTTACGGTGGGCGGCGGCGTGCGCACCACCGATGACATGCGCCGCCTGCTGCTGGCGGGGGCCGATAAATGCGCCATGAATTCCGCCGCCGTCTCCCGCCCCGAACTGGTGAGTGAGGCAGCCCGGAAATTCGGCAGCCAGTGCGTGGTGGTCGCCATTGACGCGCGCAGCGACGGCCATGGTTCATGGGAGGTCCATACCCATGGCGGCCGCACGCCCACCGGCCGCAACGTGATCGACTGGTGCCGGGAGGTGGCCGAACGCGGTGCCGGTGAAATCCTGCTGACCAGCATGGATCGTGACGGCACGGGCAAGGGCTTCGACCTTGACCTGCTGCGCGCGGCCAGTGCGTGCGTGCGCATTCCCATCGTGGCGTCAGGCGGCGTGGGCGAACTGGAGCATTTTGTCGAGGGCGCGCGCGCGGGCGCCACCGGCCTGCTGGCGGCCAGCGTGTTTCATTTCGGCCAGTTCACCATTCCCCAGGTCAAGCAGGCGCTGGACAGGGCGGGCCTGCCGGTCCGCCAGACGACCTGATTCCCCCTATTTTCTGCCTATCGGAGCATCGCCATGGCCAAGCCAGACAAATCCCGCAAGAACGCCCCGGCCAAGTCCGCCGCCATCGCCGCCGTGAAGCCGGAAGCCGTGGGCCCCGCCACCCCCGAGGTGCTGGACCGTCTGTTCGCGGTTGTGGCCTCGCGCCGGGGCACGGATCCGTCCATCAGCCATTCCGCCCGGCTGCTGGCGCGCGGGCGGCGCAAGATCGCCCAGAAATTCGGGGAGGAAGCCGTCGAATGCCTGATCGAGGCCGTGGCTGGCAACCGTGAGGAACTGGTCAGCGAAAGTGCCGACGTCCTCTACCACCTGATCGTGATGTGGGTGGATGCCGGTGTGACGGCCACCGATGTCTGGGCCGAACTCCAGCGCCGCGAAGGCACCAGCGGCGTGGCCGAAAAGGCGGCGCGCCCGCGCGACCCGCTGGCCTGATTTCCAACCTGCAACAGGAGAAAGCCCATGGCCGTAAGCGGCATCGGTCCCTACGACCCGCAGAATATCTTTGCCCGCATCCTGCGTGGCGAACTGCCGTGCAAGAAGGTGTACGAGGATGAATACGCCCTCGCCTTCCACGACATCGCCCCCAAGGCCCCCGTGCATGTGCTGGTCATACCGAAAGGGGCCTATGTCTCCTTCGCCGATTTCAGCCGCAATGCGTCCGAAGCCGAAATCACGGGCTTTACGCGGGCGATCGGCACGGTCAGCCGCGAACTGGGGCTGGAAGCGCGCGGTTACCGCCTGCTCTCCAACATAGGGGAGGAAGCGGGACAGGAAGTGCCGCATTTCCATGTCCACCTGTTTGGCGGCAAGGCGCTGGGGGCCATGCTGCCCGGCTGAGACAGCCGCTAGCGGGACTGGATCTCGAACAGTTCGCGGTAGATCCCGTCCCGCCGGGCCATGAGTTCGGCATGGGTGCCATCTTCCCATACCCGCCCGTGGCGAAAGACGATAATGCGATCCAGACCCATGACCGTGGAAAGCCGGTGGGCGATCACCAGCACCGTCCGCCCGGCCATGAGGCGTTCCATCGCCTGCTGCACCAGCATCTCGGAATGGGAATCGAGGCTTGACGTCGCCTCGTCCATGATGACGATCCGCGCCCGGCTGAGAAAAGCCCGCGCAATGACGATGCGCTGCCTTTCCCCGCCCGACAGCTTGACGCCGCGTTCCCCCACCATGGTGGCGTAACCGCGCGGCAGGCGGTCGATGAAATCCGCCGCATTGGCCTGCCGCGCCGCATGGGCGATTTCGGCGGCCGTGGCGTCGGGGCGGCCATAGGCGATGTTTTCCGCCACGGAACGATGGAACAGGACCGGCTCCTGCGGCACGATGGCAATCTGCCCGCGCAGGCTGGCCTGCGTGACGGTGGCAATATCGACCCCGTCAATGGTGATCTGGCCACTTCCCACATCATAAAGCCGCTGCAGCAGCCGTGTCAGCGTGGTCTTGCCCGAACCGGACGGCCCGACCAGCGCGACCCTGCTGCCGGGGGCTATATCAAGGTTCAGATTATCGAACAGCAGATGCCCATTCTGGCGGGCATAGCCAAAACTCACATGATCGAAGCGGATATGCCCCAGCGTTACCGCCAGCACGCCAGCATCCGGTGCGTCGGCCACATCGGGCTTCATGTGGAACAGGGCGACAAGTTCCCCCATCTCGTTGACCGAGCGCTGCACGACCGAGATCTGCTGGCCAATATCACGCAGGTAGCCCTGGATCACGAACATCATGGTCAGCACATAGGCGACATCCCCGCCCGCGCGCC
>NZ_BAIO01000171.1 GCF_000613305.1 Komagataeibacter kakiaceti JCM 25156 | reverse complement strand
CCATAACCGGCCGCCCGCCGGAAAACGTGATGGTGCCGCTGCATGTCTCGGCCCTGACGGCCCAGCGCGGGGCCATGCAGATTACCGGCAATGGTGACGCCAACCTGACCGGACATACCGATGCCTCGTCCGCCACCGGCCATATACAGGTGCAGAATCTGGAGGCCGTGATCGACACCCTGCGCAACGCAGGCCAGACACGGGCCAGCGCGGCGCTGATTCTGGCCAAGCTGTTTGGCCACAAATCGGCATCAGGCGGCACGTCTTGGGACGTAAGCTGGGAAGGCGGTGTGATGACCGTCAACCATATCCCGCTGCCCATTCATTAGGGCATGTCTGGGATGGACCAACCCATAACGGAGTAATGGCGGGAAGGTATCCCGGGTTCCCCGTTACGGGCGGCGACCTTTCGCGCCGTCCGCCTTTGCGCCGCACATGACGGGCGGACCGCCCTTCCCGTCCGGTCTTCCGGACAGGGGAGCGGCCTCGCGTTTTCAGGCCGGAATACCCGCATCCTCCCGCGCCAGCCCCACCAGCGCCGTCAGCACCCTGCGCGCCTGCGCTATGCGCTGGGCGTTGGTCATTTCGCGTATGATGGCCAGCTTGTGGTCGGGACGCAGGCGGACATTGGCTTCCTTCTGCCGGGCGATCCACGCCACTAGCCCCGCCGGGTTGGCGAATGTATTGCCCCGGAACTGGATGACCATGCCCTTGGGGCCGGCTTCCAGCCGTTCCACGCCCGCCGCGCGGCACATGCGCTTCAGCGTGACCACGTCCAGCAGGTTGCGGACCTCATCGGGCATGGTGCCGAAACGGT
Source organism: Komagataeibacter kakiaceti JCM 25156 (assembly GCF_000613305.1). The sequence goes on along the minus strand of NZ_BAIO01000171.1, from coordinate 3,607 downwards.
CCACCAGTTCGGCTTCCATCGCCTCCACCTCGGCGTCATTGGCCAGTGCCGCGATGCGCCGGTACAGGCTCAGGCGCACCGGCAGGTCGGTCACGTAGGTATCGGGTATCAGCACCGGCAGGCCCAGGATGATGTTGGGCGTCCAGTCGCGGTCCTGCAGTTTGCGCCGTCCTTTTTCGGTGCGCAGGTCGGCGACCGCGTCCTCCAGCATCTGCTGGTAGAGTTCGATGCCCACCTCACGGATATGGCCGGACTGTTCATCACCCAGCAGGTTGCCCGCGCCGCGCAGGTCCAGGTCATGTGACGCCAGCGTGAAGCCCGCGCCCAGCGTGTCGAGTGTCTGCATGACTTCCAGCCGCTTCTGCGCCGCGGCTGAAAGCACATGTGTCTGCGGCCATGTCAGGTAGGCGTAGCCGCGCTGCTTGCCGCGCCCGACCCGCCCGCGCAACTGGTAAAGCTGGCCCAGCCCGAACATGTCGGCCCGGTGGATGATGAGCGTGTTGACCGCAGGCATGTCCAGCCCGCTTTCCACGATGTTGGTGGAAAGCAGGATGTCGTATTTGCCATCGCTGAATTCGGTCATGACCCGTTCCAGCTCGGTAGGTGTCAGGCGGCCATGGGCCTGCACCAGCCGGGCGTCGGGCACGATCTCGCTCAGGCGCGTGGCCATGCGGTCCAGATCCTCGATCCGGGGCACGACGCAGAACACCTGCCCGCCACGGAAACGCTCGCGCTGGATCGCCTCACGGATCACCACGCTGTCGAATGGCATGATGAAGGTGCGTACCGCCAGCCGGTCGGTGGGCGGCGTTGCGATCAGGCTCATTTCCCGCACGCCGGTCAGGGCGAGCTGCAGCGTGCGCGGCAGCGGGGTGGCCGACAGGGTCAGAACATGCACGTCTTCGCGCAGCGCCTTGAGCTTTTCCTTGTGCGCCACGCCGAAATGCTGCTCCTCATCCACGATCAGCAGCCCGAGATCGGCGAATTTGACGGTCTTGGCCAGCAGCGCATGGGTGCCGATCACGATATTGACCGTGCCATCGGCCAGCCCCCTGCGTACGGCGGTGGCTTCCTTGGCCGTGACCATGCGCGAAAGCTGCGCCACATTGACCGGAAGCCCCGCGAAGCGCGCCGAGAAGGTGCGGTAATGCTGGCGCGCCAGAAGCGTGGTCGGCACCACCACCGCCACCTGCGCGCCGGACATGGCGGCGACGAACGCCGCGCGCAGGGCGACTTCCGTCTTGCCAAAGCCGACATCGCCACAGACCAGCCGGTCCATCGGCTTGCCCGAAGCCATGTCCTCCAGCACGTCCGAAATGGCGCGGGACTGGTCCTCGGTCTCGATGAAGGGGAAGCGGGCGCAGAATTCGTCCCACATCCCGTCTTCGGGGGTGAGCGCCGGGGCTTCGCGCAGCGCGCGGGCGGCGGCGGTGCGGATCAGTTCCCCCGCCATGTCGCGGATGCGCTGCTTCATCTTCGCCTTGCGCGACTGCCACGAGGCGCCGCCCAGCCTGTCCAGCGCCACATGCGCCTGATCCGAGCCGAAGCGGCTGAGCAGTTCGATATTCTCGACCGGCAGGAACAGCTTTTCATTGCCGTCATAGATCAGGCGCAGGCAGTCATGCGGCGCCGTGCCCACGCCAATGGTTTCAAGCCCGTCATACCGGCCGATGCCATAATCCTGATGGACGATCAGGTCGCCTTCCGCGATTTCGGACGCCTCGGAAATGAACTGGTCGGCCTTCTTGCGGCGGCGTGGCGGGCGCGAAATCCGCTCACCCAGCAGATCCTGCTCGGACACGAAGGCCATGTTATCGGCCACGAAGCCCCGGTCCAGCCCCAGTGTCAGCAGGCCCACGGTGCCGGGGCGCATCTTCCGGGCTTCCTGCCATGTGGCGAAGGTCTGTACCGGCAGGCGGTATTCGCGCAGCAGCACGCCAATCCGCTCGCACGATCCCCGGCTCCATGCCGTGACATAGGCGCGCCGGCCGGTCTGCGCCCATTCATCCACCGCGCATGCAGCATGGGGAAGACGTTTTCACGCCCCTCGGTCACGGTCTTGGCGAACATCTGGCCGGGCCTGCCGCCCGCGTCCATGCCCGGCGCGCCGTCGGGCTGGGCGAAGGGCATGAACACCACCGCTTTCCTGCCGCTGATCATCGCATCCCACCCCTTGCGGTCGAGATACATGAGATGCGGCGGCAGCGGGCGGTAGGGCACCTCCCCTTCCCGCGTGGGCTGCTTGCGGGCGTCGAAATGGTCCGCGATCATTTCCAGCCGGGCGGCCAGCACTTCCTGCGCCTGATTGGCGAGCGAGATGGAAACGCCGGGCAGGTAGTCCACCAGGGTTTCCATATGTTCATGGAACAGGGGCAGCCAGTGCTCCATCCCCGCGTGGCGTCGCCCCTCGGATATATGCTGATACAGCGGGTCACTGGCGGCGGCGGGGCCGAACAGGTCGCGCCAGCCGGTGCGAAAGCGAGAGATGGACGCGGGATCGAGGCTGAAATCAGCCACCGGCCGCATGGTCAGGCTGTCGATCGGGGCGGTGGAAAGCTGGGTGGAGGGATCGAAGCGGCGGATGTTCTCCACCTCGTCGCCAAACAGGTCGAGGCGTACCGGCTCGGCCTCACCCGCGGGAAAAATGTCAAAAATGCCACCACGGGTGGCGAACTCGCCCTGATCCATCACCGTATCGGTGCGGTTGTAGCCATGGGCGATCAGCAGTTCCATGAGGAACGGCGCATCAAGGCTTTCGCCCGTCTTTATTGTTATCGACTGCCCCGCGAAGGCCGCGCGCGGGGCCACGCGCTGCACCAGCCCGCTGACCGTGGTCAGCACGATGCGGGGTGACGTGGCCTTTTCGAGCAGGCGGGTCAGGGTCGCCACCCGTTCCGCCACGATGGCGGGATTGGGGGAGACACGGTCATACGGCAGGCAGTCCCAGCCGGGAAAGCGCAGGATTTCCGCCTTGGGCGCGATAAAGCCCAGCAGGTCCGCGATGCGCGCCATGCCCGCGTCATCGCGGCAGACATGCAGCACGGGCCCGTCATGCTCATCCATCCGGCGGGCCAGAAGGAAGGCGTCATACCCGTCGGGCACGCCCCATACGGGCACCGGCGCGCCGGGCGCCAGCGAAAATCCCGCCGTATCGTTCATCTTCCGCCCCGGATCGCCGCAAGACGCGCGGGGTCGGTGGCGTCGGCCATGATTTCGCGCATCATGGGGGTATCAAGTCCGGGCGGTACGGGGCGGCGGCCGCTCAGCCAGTCCGCCAGGTCCGCGTCCGGCAGGTCCATCACTTCCTCCAGCGCGTCAAGCTGGGCATCGGTCATGGTTTCGAGCCGGGGGGCGACGAACCCGCCAATCAGCACGTCCGTTTCATGTGTGCCACGATGCGTGGCGCGGTAATATATCCGTCGCCGCCGTGTATCGAGGCGCGAGAGATCAGGAGTCATGGCTTCCATTGCGTTCCACCCCGTAATGGTTGTGTTTTGTTCCGTAACGCAGGTGTCCTATAGCCGTCATGCGGGCATCTGTCAGCCCGTATGACCGCCCTATGACACAGATGCTACCCGCAGGATAAACACCGCGTGCCCGATACGAC